>NZ_CAWPKR010000036.1:0-289339 GCF_963888765.1 Vibrio sp. B7 | reverse complement strand
TCGGCGGAAATCGCGATACTGTGCATTTTCAGATTACAGGCCACGGCTGCAAGCATCTGTTTGCTAATCGCTCTTGTCGTTTCTTGCATCATTGGATTTCAACGGTTTTATGTTGTAAGCAACTCTCGCGTATTGATTTAGCCTTTGATGATTACGACGGTTTACATACTTGTGAGGCTGCGGAAAACGTTTCGCGTCTCGGTGGCTTTAAGCGTTCTCGTGGTTTCAGTCCTAAAATATCCAATGGCGATGAGTGTGATTGGGACGAGAGCGGCAATAAAATATTTTCTCGTGAAGAGCGTAATTTTGGCTCTCGTCAGTCGCTCGTATATTGGCGCGTATATAACAAGAAATTAGAGCGTAATATTACGGCTGAGGATTTTTCGTGGTATCGCTCTGAGGTTGAATTAAAAAAATGGGACACGGATATATTATTAAATCCTGTCGGGGGCTTTGTTGCATTAAATGCTTATGCCGCCTCTTTACTCTCAAATACCGTTGAGCCTGTAATAACAAAAACTAAATCTAGAAAGCGCGTTGCTTGTGATGTATTAGCTGCGTCTTATTGGGCTAAGCGACAATATGGCCGCTTGGTTAATTCTTTACTTGAACTTTATCAAGGCGACTTTGAAAAAGTTGTCACCACCCTGGTTAGGGACGATACGGTTTTATTGTATCCCTCTATGCACCGAAAATTAATTAATGCTTTGGAGTAAATTACTATGTCTCGTCCATCTATTTTTGTATTGGGTATTTCATTTTTCAAAAACGATTTTAAAGGCGAATTCGCACAACTTAATATTTCGCGTCCTCTAAAGCCGCTTAATATTGATAACGACAAGTTTAAAATGACTCGTCGTACTGTTGGTGAATCGGGTGAAGTCTCCAAGTATGACCAGCCGCTAATCATTGACTTTAACTATGCGCTTGAGCTTGAGCGTGTTGGTGCTCTCGTTCCACGCCGTGAGTATGAAGTGGATTTAGGCTTAAATATGGATGACCCTCTTTCGGGCTCTATCGTTACGAAATTAATTCCAGTGGATGAAGAGATTAAAGCCCACTTTAAAGCGTGTGGTTTAATTAAATAATGTCTAACTGCGTAATACAATACAACGGCTATTTAATGCTTGCCCCACAAGAGTTTAATTGTACTTACGTCATATTAACGCCTAGTGAGTTGGAACAATTACAAAGCAGTTCGCTAGGTTCGTTAACTATCGACCCTCAATTATACGCTGACGTTAGCGGTTATTTATTATTAGCTTTCGTCTCTGGTCATGTTTTGGATCGTGTTTTAAAAGGCCTCGGTCGAGGTTAATCATTAACTTAGTAAAGAGAGTAAATACTATGAAATTTATCAACGTCATGAAAAAACACGCTGCAACTATCACAACTGGTGTTACTGCTGCGGTAGCTTCTGCAAGTTCATTCGCTGTTACTGTTCCAGAGTCTATCGAAGCGGCTGTTACTTCTGGCCAGTCAAACTACAGCCTTGTTGTTGTTGGCTTAATTACAATGGCTGCGGTTGGCTTTGGTCTGCGCATGATTGTAGGTGCAATGAAATAACATGTTAGAACTCGTTTCGGACGTCATCACTGTTCTTATTGCTCTTTCAACTGGTGGGGCGTTCGTTTACGGGCTCTACACTGGTATCAACGCCTCCTGATTGGGGGCGTTTTTTCTTACTTCTGGGGGGTTACATGCGTAGCGCAATCAATACCGCTCTTTTCATTCTCTTCTTACTGCTCGCGTTCCTAACCTCTGTTGCGTCTCATGCTGCTGTTTGCCCAATTGGAAATACTCCGTCTTTGAAATGGCCACTTGGCACTGCTCGTATTGCTTCCGCTTGTGTTGATGGCTGTCGAGCCTCTGAGGGTATCGAGGGGCAAAATACTTGGACGTGTTCTGATAAACTTCAATATTGTACGGGCTATTTTGTGACAACTGGTGATGCCTGTACGGGCTCTGATGACACCAATGGCACCTGTGACGCTAACGGTAATTGCACTGACAACGGCGGTTCTAATCCTGACCCCGACCCTACGGACCCGCATTATAATCACGTTATAGATGGTCAACTTGCAGTTATGCCCGGTGTTATCTCCGGTCTTGATTCATCATCCGCACAATTAGCAAAGGCTTTACGAATTGGTGCTTATATGAATGCTGAGGTGGCTAAATCCACTCATATAATTTCACCTTTACTTGCTGACTTAATTGATGTTTCGCGCGGTCAAAGAAATATACTGTCAAATATGGCTAATAAGCCAACTCCTAATTATTCAGAGCCTTTGTATTCCATTTTAAACACACTTAATAATATTAATAATGGCGGCGGCTCTGGTAATGATTACTCATTTGATATTTCCAATATAAAAGGAAATACAGAGAGAACACATAGGGCGCTGTTAAATCAAAAATTATCCATTGATATGACCAATATGAATACCCGTCTTACTAAAGATGCGGTGTTAACATCTAATCAATATCTTGATAATATTATGATGACGCTTGAAAACATTGATTCTAATATGGGTTCCGGCTCTGGTGGCGGCGATAATTCTGGTGTAATTAATGCACTTAATAATCAAACTGGCGAGCTTAAAGGTGGTTTAAACTCGCTGGGTCAAGGTATTGACAGCCTTAACGATGCGCTCTCCACTGGCTCTTATGTTAGTCGTGAGTTCAAAGGAAAAGTCGATTTTGATACTGTTGGCCTTTATAAGCCTGATTTGCTTGAGTCCGTTCTTGCTGATACTGAAGAGTTAAAACAGCAATATGAGCAACAAATTGATGAGTTTAAAAAGATATTTAGCTTTGATGTATCCCAATTAAACAGCGGTCAATATAAAGAGCATTCATTAGACTTTGTATTACCCAACGGAAAACAATTAAATTTAAAGTCCGGCGTATTGCCTGCTTTTATTGACCAAGCTAATTTAATTGCTGCTGTAATCTTGTTTATTGCATCAGTTATTGCAGTCAAAGCAATTCTAGGGAGTCGTAAATAATGGAATCATTATTATTAATCGTTCAGTAAATCGGTGATTTCTTTCAGACTATCATTGATTTCTTTTTAAATATTCCAGATTACTTCGAACAACTAACCATTTTTATTAATGCTTATTATATTAAGTTGAAGTTGAAATGGATGGTTTATTCTTTGGTCTTTGCTTATAAAACAGCATCATATTTATTAAATGATATTGGCTTCACTCAAATCATCATATTAACGTTTAATGCTCTGCCTGATGAATTACGCTTTTATGCTTTCTTATTTAAAATACCGCAAGCGATAAATATCATATTTACAGGCTTTACCACTGCGTTTGTTATTTCAGTGTCGAGGTTTTAACGATGGCTATCACGATTAGAACGGGTGCTAATGGCTCTTATAAGTCCGCTTATGCTGCTTACTTTGTTATTTTTGAGGCATTAAAGGCGGGGCGTGTTGTCGTTACTAACATTGAAGGGATGCAGCCACTTGATGCTATTCAGAAGCGTCTTGATATAGAGTTCCCGTCTACTACTCGCCTTATTCGTATCTTCTCAAGGGACGCGGAAGGGATTGAACTCTGGCAACACTTTTTTTGTTGGTGTCCTCTTGGGGCGCTGATTGTTATTGATGAGTGTCAGGACATCTTCTCTAAAAACATTGGGTTCAGGATGGATAAAGTATTTTATCGTCCTTTGTCTGAATTCTTGCCAAAACTTCCCAAGGATTACGAATCGTTTTTTTACTCTCGCTATACGCCTGCTGATATGACTAATTTAGACCCGTCTGAGACTGACGACCGAGGTCGAGCAGAATATGACGACCAAGGCCGCATAATCTACCCATTTTCTTTTAATGAGGGTTTCCAGCGTCATAGAAAATATAACTGGGATATTGAGTTGTTATCGCCTGATTGGGGTCAAATTGATTCAGCAATCCGCGCACCGGCTGAGCAATGTTTTTTCCATAAAGGCCGTGACCAATTCTTTTGGGCAAAACGCAAGCCTTACATCTATAAGCACGCTAAAAACGCTAAAAACACATCAACGCCAGTGATACCAAAGGGCAAAGACCCTAATCTTACCAAGAAAAAAATACCGCTTGATGCGTTCTTGCTCTACAAGTCAACAGCGACGGGTATTGCTCGTGCTTCTGGCGCTCTCAATGTGTTAGCGAAAAATCCGGCACTCATTGCGGTTTTTCTAATTATCATTTTAGGCATAGGATACTTAACGTATGGTTTATCCCGTCTGGTTTTTGGTTCTTCTTCGGAGATTCAGGACGCGCAAGCGGACTCGACTCAATCTAGCGTTTCTCAATCGTCCAGTGTCAGCAATAAGGCGGATTCTTCGTCTAATTCTTCTGTATCTGATGGTGGGAATAGCAATACGGCTGCTAGTGGTTCCGGTGGTCCATCTGGTTCTGGGCGTTTAGATGGTTTACGTTCGATGCTTGGCTTGTATGATATTCAAAACTTGTACTACACGGGCCATACCACAAAAAAAGGGCCAAATGGTTTCAAGTTCTTTATTACGCTTGAGGCCAAAACACCAGACGGAACGTATTATTTTGATGATACGTTTCTCGCGGCCAACGATATCAAATACGCTCACTATGACGATTGCTTGCTCAAGCTGACAAAAGACAACATGAATCTAAACGTATTTTGCAAACCGCGCGCACTGGATGCGCCAGTTCCTGAACGCGCTGAAGTCAAACTCAACTCTATTTTTTAAGAGGCCGCTTAGCGGCCTTTTTACTGCCAAGCGATAAATGACATACCGATTTGCGCGAGTATGTCAAAAAATGACATACCAACCCCGTAGGGATAAGAGTGCGCGTGCGCGAACGATGCACCAAGCCGCCCGACTAGGGTTAGTGGTTCTCTAGATTCAATCGGCGCGGTTTCTAACTGCCCATGCTTATCGACATGCTGCCACCCTTCATCCTGCTAGAACATCCCCTCGCAGAGCCTCTCCGCATCAGTGGGGCTTTATGCCACTGCAACCCTATGGACGTTCAGCGTTTGGGCTTTGCGAGTGTCGAGCAATGCCCTTGCCTCTTTCATACAGGATCATTTATTGAGAATTAGGATCTTTGCTCGTGAGAGAGCGTGCACGACGACGAGGACTGAGGAGGAGGAGCGAGAGCGAACGAGAACCCCCGTCTTGTACTACGGGGGTACTACGGGGGTACTTTCCACCTAACTATCAGGCTTAGCGGTGTTTTTTCATTATTCTTTTGTAGCAATACGCAACAAAACAAATAAAGATGATTTTTATGGTGACATCAGTTCCGTTTAACTTAAGCGCATATATTGCGCACATGTTTTCTTTGTAATAGTACTATGCGTATATTCAGATAAAGCGAATGGATTGTGATATGAACTTAGCCGATATTTTTGACCCTTCTAAACCTCATAAGTGTCCCGTGATGCATCCTAACCCGCTAGAGTGTCCTTGTGCGAGTTGTGAGATGGCTAGGGAATCCGCTGCATCAAAGGCAGCATTAGATCGCGCTACTGCTAGCAATTTTGCGCCTACAAGCTCTTTAATGCCAGTAAAGCAAGTTATTAAGGAACCCGTAATAACAAAAGAGAGCCCCGGAGAAAAAATTGAAAGACAGGGTAAAGAACGACTTCAGGAGCGAAAAAAAAGCTGGCAAGAAATTCAAGCTAGTGAGGCTCGATACGCTGAGCATAGAAAGAAGATAGTCGCTGACCGTAAAGTGGAAAAACAAAATAACCATATTTATGTGGGTGAAGAACGAGAGTTTCCTGATGCAATTTTGTCACCTATGCCAGCATCAAGAATGGGAATGAACGATGCGATAGGAAAACGCGTATTGCCATCTGATCTACTTGATTCCAGCTTTGCTAATCAGCCTGTTAGCACTGACGTCGTCGCTCTTCAGATCTCATCACTCAGCCCTGAGACTCAAAAGGAAGTAAGAGAGAGTGGTGAACTTGTTTTTAGTGGCATGCAGTACAAATACACTCATGGAACAGTAGGTACTATCCAAGTCATCGACACATTCTCAGGTGAACAGCCCGATAAAAATACATCAGAGATGGCCTACTGGGTCGCGCAAGGCAAATATCTCAATATACCCAAACACCCCGATCCTCATCGCGACCATTTATATGTTTTCACACCAAACTTTAGCGGTTGCTCTTTTGTTGTGGATGACTGGGGAGATGAAGTAATCAGAGTTTACCATGTGGAAGGTGGCAAAGAAGATAAGCAATACAATGACGTGGAGAACCACGGTAAAGGATTGATTAATTATATGAGTTTTCGTGATTATGGTTTTTACCAAAAAGGTAGCACCACTATTAAGAATATTACAGGCTTTGCTTTTATGCGTTACAACACTCAAATTCGAAATTGGGAAATTCATTATCAGAAGCAAGAGCATGCCCCTTGTATCAGCCAACCTATGACATCAGCTAAATCACTTTTCTCACAAGAAAAACACACGGCAAAAGTTCTGGCGTCGAAGGAGTCTCGCGTGGTGGAAACGGGAACCATTGTAATAAAGCGCTAACTCTGAGGTAATAATGAGTTTTAGCTGTATACGAATGAGCGTCTGAGGGATGTTTTAGGGGGGAAACCTAGCGATTTAACATAATTTCCTGTGGTAATCTTGGTTCAATATTGTGTTTTTCTTTGGGCATTCTTTGTTAGATTTCTTTTATGATAATCACTTGTTATGAACTTTGTTGCTTAGAATGTTATGTCATCATCGTTAATCACGAGTGCTATAGAGCAAATCTATGGTCGTGTGTCCGAGAGAAATGCTGCTAATAAATTGTATAAAGTGCTTGTTCCTGAGCTTCATGAGGCGTTGGAGAGTGGAAAGCCAATTAGCGATCCTCAAGTCCAGCGGTTAATTGCTGCAATCAGTGATCTACCATCAGCAGGTGCTAAACAACGAAACTTTGTAAGGCGTTACATGCAAGATAGAGATTCTATGCTGCGTCTACCACGTAACCCTGACAGTCTTATGTACGGTTTTTGGTGGTAAATATGATTAGTAAATTTATAAAAATTTTATATGTAGTTAGTACTTTTCTTATAATAAATGAAATAGCGTCTCTTGGTGATGTATTGCAATTTATAGATTTGAGTAGCTTTTTAATTGTGGCTATCCCTAGTCTTCTAGCTTGTGCTGTTGGTTGGTTTGAATCTAAAACTGCTGCAATTCATTGCGCTTTTTATTCTTTAATTTTGAGCGGGATCTTGGGTGCGGTTATCGGGCTTATACGAACTTTTTCAGATGCCATGGGTGATAGCGTTATTCTTCAGGCTGGTATAAGTGTTTCTTTACTTCCTATTTTTTACGGCCTCTCTATCGCATTGTTGATTTTACCTTTTTATTTAATGAGCAAATCGACTAAATGAAAGATAAAAGCCCCTTACGGGGCTAATTTATGCCTTTATTTTGCTGATTGCTCGCGCGAATTTAAGCCGCTTAGATAGTGTTTTCACATCGTTGACCGCCTCAATTTCTAACAACGCTATACCGGCTAAAATTTCTTGGGGTGTTACAAGCTGCCCTGTCGGCAATTCCATTCTGTTATAGTGCATTTTGTTTACCCTAACACGATCAGCACTTATTCGAGATGAACGCAGTGACATGTAATAAAATTACACTAGGTCGATTCGTGATATTCGTACAGTTTTTTATCCTACCATATCTTGTTGTTTTTATTGAAAATTATCCTTTTCTGTTCGATCGAATTCGATATGTGCAATGAATTCGTTTCTGGTTTGTAATGATTTAAAGTCGAGATAATAAGGGTATAAAAAGCGTCCACTAGTGAGTGAACGCTCTTATGCAATGGAAATAGTTAGGTTGAGAATTAATTCGTTTTATCTGCAGATTTTTCTGCTCTAATTTGGGATGCAACGATTTTTATGGCTTCTGCGGTACTGATACCTTGAGCCATTAGTTGTTGAATTTTCTCAACAGCTTCTTGCTGTTCTTGGTGAGATAAAGTTGGAATATCATCAAACATTTAAAAAGGCTCCGGTTGATTAGGAGCCTGACTATAGAGATCGAGTTAATAACTAGCAAGGAAATTTATGTAAGCTCCCATCGCATTATCGTTTGTATAGCTAGCTCCAATGTCCAGTTGGAAGAGATTGAGAGGTGAGATCCCTACCCCTGCTGTGATTGTTCCATCAACATTATCGTATGCTAAGTTCTTCTTATATCCTGCTCTTAATTTTAACTGACGCATGATATCGATTTCACCACCTACTCGAATCATCTGTGTATTGTCGTTAAAATTAGTGTAGCGCTCTTCTTCATTAAGATCATAATCCACGCTTAATGTGGCATAGTCTGCAACAATGCCTACGCCTACTGTATAAAGTGGCCTCATTTGGTATGCGTAGCCAATATTGATGTCTCGTGTTTTACCGAATTGGCTCTTAAGACTCTTAGTGTAAGATTGAGTTTGAATGTCTCTCTTGACTAAATTGGTTGCGGAAAATCCAACTCTTAAAGGCCCATAAAACCACAATGCGCCGGCATCAAGGTTGAACATGGTTTCACCTTGGCCATTATCTCGTGCATCTTTGATATCGTAATCGGTTACGCTTGCTGAATATACATAGGTGTAGATGCGTTGAAGTTTAGGTGTTACACCAAAGGCAATATGTTGGCCTAAAAATGTTTGGTACTTGGCTAGCGAGAAACCCACTTCTGTTACCCCAACGGAAACAGCGTTCACTGCGCTGAGCTCTGCGTTTTCGACAGTTTGTAGCTCAGGAGTTAATGATGCAGTATTTTCGCCGCTGTAAATATCAGGAGTGACAAACGTTTCGGTATAGGCTTTGGCGAATAAATTAGCCGCTATAAATTGGTTAGGAATGGCAAAGGCGACAACACCGCCAATTTCGGCTTTTAGTTTATCATTTTGTAAATTATCTAAACTTTTCTGCAGCTGTTCAGTATTTGTGTAATCTTTTTTTTCTATGAAGCTTGAAATGCTGTCTAAATCATCGACCATGTGGTCTTCATCATTATAAGAAATCCCGAAACTCGGAACGATCATACCTACGTCATCGTTACGACGATAAATAGCCACAAGTGCAGGGTTATAAAATGGAGCCGTGAGAAAGTTCGCAGATACAACCCCTACACCACCCATCGCATCCCCTCGTGCCTCTATTGCATAATTGGCTGCGAAGCTGAAAGATGGTGTAAGTACGACTGCAAGTGGGAGTATTTTAATGAAATTTTTCATAATGTTATAAACGTGTCGTTTCCTTTATGTCTATAACGGCACATTGTCTATTATCTTTAATTATTCATCTACTGAAACATCGTAGGTTTTACTGATTACTTGAGATTGCTCAATGATAATCGGCCCTTGCCAACGCTGTTGAGTCATTGATACCGCTAATACATAACGGTCTGCAGCCAAATTAGTGATTTCAAGTTCATTAGGATACTCAGACTCGTATCGTTGACTCCATATTTCAGAGTATTTTCCATCGATGTAATCATACAGCGATACATTGAGTTCAGGTAAAGGACAATATGGATTGAGTAGCGCTTTTTTTTCAATTTGCCATTGATCTTTCGAAGCCCAACGTACAATTTGCTTTGCTTTGGGTTCACCAAGCACAATCCATGCGCTCCAAGATTGCTGATCTTTGGCTGTTATATCAAGACGGTATAAACCCATTGTAATTTTACTATTGAGATTATAACGCTTTAAGTAATGTGTCTTTCCAGTGACGCTGTCACTCGAAGTGGTCGTTAATACACTATCGGTTGATAAACTTTTATCGACCCACTGCGCCAGCCTAATATCAGCAAGTGGTTTCTCAGCGTCCACTTCTATATCAACATGAAATGCATCTCTTCCTGGGCTCTGGATCTCTTGCCTATTAATGGTGATTGATTTAAGCCATTCAGGGAGTGGTTTTTTGTCTAAACTTTTACCGCAATCAACGGTTAATGATTGTAATAATAATTCATTGAGATGGCTCTGAATGTTTTTGTTATGTTCAAGCTGCCACACTTCGACAAGTGAGTTAAACATTGCTTCTAAATTATTATTTAAAAGATTCTGATGCGCTTGGGTAAGCGGTGTGATTTGATCAAACCACTCAACATTTTGTGCTTTGGTAGGAATAGTCACAAATGCTATGCCTACCAATAGTAAACGAGATTTCTGCATCACGCTTTCATCTTGTATCCAACACCGCGCAAGGTTTCAATCTCTAAGCCTGGAAGTTTTTGGCGCAATTGCAACACGTGGGTATCTACGGTTCTTGTCGTTGGAAAGTGGTTATAACCCCATACATGATCAAGCAATTCGTCACGCGTAAACACTCTCCCGAGATTGCTTGCTAAAAATAAGAGTAAGTCAAATTCAGTACGCGTTAAGGTAATTGAATCTTCTTTAAAAAAAACTTCTCTTGTGGCTTTATCAATAACAAGATTGGGTGTAACCACTTTCGTGTCATCCTGCCCTTCTGATTCTGGTGAACGAAGCTGGGCTCGAATTCGTGCAAATAATTCAGCCTCGGCAAAAGGCTTGGTTAAGTAATCATTTGCCCCCGCGTCCAATCCAGCCACTTTGTCTTTGACCGTAACAAGTGCGGTTAAAAGAATTACTGGCAACTCTTTTATTTTACGCCATTCTGGCAAATGCTGAACAGAATCGCCATCGGGTAATTGGCGATCGAGGATGACTAAGTCTGCACTGTCCCAATGCTGTTTAACATCTGCAATAGTTTCTGCATGTAAACAGTCATACCCTGCTTGTTCAAGGCTTACTAATAAGCCATCGGCAAGGTTTTTATCATCTTCAACGAGAAGCAATGTCTGTTTCACAGGGGATCTCCAATATAAATGTGGTTGGCGGTCCTGCGAGTGTCATCTTACCACCCATCCGACCTACCATTGATTCTACAATAGTCAAACCTAAACCTAAGCCACTTTTGCTGACGAAAGGTTTACGCAAATTTCTCCAATCTCGATGATTTAACAGACCTTGATCTGTAACTTTGATCGTGATTGAATTTTGTTTAGTTGTTACCTCTAACGTAACTGGAGCAACACCGTATTTTACTGCGTTTCTAATTAAGTTATCGATGCATGTCCCAAGCCAATAAACATTCAGTTTAGCTGCAATATCTTTGTTTATAACAAGATCTATGCTTTCGCGAAACTCTTCTTCCACTTTGTATTGTAACCATTCTTCAACGGAAGGTACCCAGTCTGTTGCAAGCGGCCTGCTCTCTGACTGTAAATAATCCTTACTGGCTTCGGCTAGTTGCCGTAAACGTCTGGAATCTTCGCATAGTCGTCTAAACTCATCGTAAACAGTTGATGGTAACCTTTCAAATTCGCGCCGAAATCCTTCAACGGTTAGCGATAGACTTGCAATGGGTGTTCTGAGCTCGTGAGTAAGAATCTGCAGCACCAACATACGACTTTTCATTTCCTGTCGTTTTGAATTCCAACGATAAAGGGACCAGCCTAATACAAGTATTATGTTAGCTAGGACAAGAATTACCATACTTATCCGTAACACGTTGGAATGATCTTCAACATTCCAACAAATGTTGCCTCTTTGAATAAAACAGGTCGAATTTTCCGAGGCCATGCTATAGCTGAGTCCTGCTTTACTCGCGTTGTCTAACCATACGTCTTCGTTAAAAACGTAATAAATATCCCCTTTTCTCAGCCAAAGATCGTTGTTCTCTACAAACATGGTTGCACCTGATATAAGTGCTAAGATCGTATCTTCATTCATGTTTTGGATGCGGCCAAGCAAAGAATCCATACTTGCTTTGGTGCGCTCTCGTATGTGCATATATTGCTGTAACTCTACAAATTTCTCAGGGTATTTTTTCACATAACGAGCCGCATATGTCCCACCTCCTGGGTGAATCAAAGCGCTTCTCGCAAACCATTTCGACGGTAATGGGGATCCTTTACAGATAGCTCTCGTGAAGACTAATGGCTCTGTTATGAGTGGGCTCAGCGGCAACTTACCTGTACAGCTTTGAGATAATTTGTATAACAACTGTAGATCTTTTAAAGGGTATTCAGCAGTTTGCGGTAACATTGATTCGGGAGTCAATAAGCGAGTTGGATAATCAACCTGCAAAGTACGGATATCATAACTTACATCAGCGGTACTATAATCAAAAAGCGACGCAAAAAGGTCGATGCGTTCTGGCAACGAATCGGCATAGGTTTGAATAGGTATTAGAACTAAAATAGCCCAAAAGTAGGTCTTAATCGCTTTAAACAAGTTTTATTTTCATTAATGGTTTAGATTAAAAACTATATAACATTATTAACTAATAATACATTGTACGTGTTATATCCATGTCAATAATGATTGCTCAAAAACAGAAGAAGCCAGCAAAATGCTGGCTTCTTTATTATCCTAATCGTAGATGCTATAACGCTTTTGAGATGGCGTCTACACTCTCTTTTGCATCACCAAAAAGCATGTAGGTATTATCTTTAAAGAAAAGAGGGTTTTGTACACCCGCGTAGCCAGTATTCATTGAACGCTTGAATACAATGACATTTTGCGCTTTCCATACTTCCAACACTGGCATTCCGGCGATCGGACTGTTCGGATCTTCTAATGCTGCTGGGTTTACTGTGTCATTTGCACCGATCACCAAAACCGTATCCGTTTCAGTAAAATCATCATTTATTTCGTCCATTTCTAACACAATGTCATAAGGCACTTTTGCTTCAGCAAGCAGTACGTTCATATGGCCAGGCAAACGTCCCGCTACTGGATGAATACCAAAGCGAACTTTAATGCCTTGTGCACGTAACTTCTCCGTGATTTCGTGAACAGGATACTGTGCTTGAGCCACTGCCATGCCATACCCTGGAGTGATGATCACTGACTTAGAGTTTTTCAGCATTTCGGCTACTTCTTCAGCGTTTATTTCACGGTGTTCACCGTATTCAACGTCTGCGCTGATAGCTACATCCTGGCCAAAGCCCCCGGCAATCACACTAACAAAAGAGCGGTTCATCGCTTTACACATAATGTAAGAAAGAATGGCACCTGAAGAACCAACCAGTGCTCCGGTTACGATCAACAAATCATTCGCTAACATAAAGCCAGCCGCTGCCGCTGCCCAACCTGAATAGGAGTTAAGCATCGATACCACAACGGGCATGTCTGCACCACCAATCGAAGCCACCAAATGGTAGCCAAACGCGAACGCTATCAGAGTCATAATAATCAATGCAAACATGCTGCCACCATTATTAACAAAGTAAATCATTAATAATGTGGAGACAACAATGGCCGCGAGGTTGAGCTTATGCTTATGAGGGAGGTTGAGCGACGACGACGAAATGATTCCACGCAGTTTACCAAAGGCGACGATAGATCCTGTAAAGGTGACGGCACCAATAAATACCCCAATGAACACTTCAACCAAATGAATCACGTGTTCAGCGTGATCGAGTACAATTGGCGCATCGATATAGCTGTTATAACCCACTAATACCGCAGCCATGCCCACAAAACTGTGGAGAATAGCCACAAGTTCGGGCATTTCGGTCATTTCTACTTTTTTAGCATAATGAATACCGATACCACCCCCAATTACCATCGCCAACAATACCCAAGCTAAGCCCTGCGCATCTGGACGAAAAATAGTGGCGATGAGTGCGATAGCCATACCCGCGATACCATAGTAGTTACCAGCTCTTGCTGATTCCTGCTTTGATAATCCAGCAAGGCTCATGATGAAGAAGATAGCAGCAATAATATATGCGGCTTGTACTAATCCTGCAGACATATATTACTCCCTTAGCCTTTACGGAACATTTCAAGCATACGTTTGGTGACTGTAAAACCACCAAAGATGTTAATGCTTGCAATTAAAACAGCGATAAACGCGAGGAAAGTGACCACACCACTCCCTTGACCTATCTGCAATAAAGCTCCGACCACAATAATGCCGGAAATTGCATTGGTAACGGACATCAAAGGAGTATGTAAAGCATGAGTAACATTCCAAACGACGTAGTAACCCACAACACACGCTAAAACAAAAACGGTGAAATGGCTTAAGAAAGCCGCAGGTGCGACCGATGCGATCCAAGCAAAAGCGCCAACGGCAGCAACTAAGCCAGTAATTTTTTTCGTCGCAGAAACGGGTTCTTGTTTTTTTGGTTCAGGTCTAGTTGGTGCGGTCTTGACTTGCGGTTGCGCAGAGACTTGGATCGGTGGTGCTGGCCACGTTATTTCGCCTTCTTTCACGACCGTCACACCACGTAAAACAACGTCTTCAAAGTCAATATTGATGGATCCATCTTTTTCCTTGCATAACAATTTCAGCAAGTTAACGATGTTTGTTGAATATAATTGAGAGGATTGTGTTGGTAAGCGGCCAACCATATCAGTATAACCGACCACTTTCACACCATTGGCGGTTGTAATCACCTGATCGGCAACCGTGTATTCACAGTTCCCTCCGTTTGCAGCTGCAAGATCGACGATCACGCTACCAGCGCTCATACTGTCGACCATCTCTTTGGTGATCAGCTTAGGGGCTGGACGTCCAGGGATCAAAGCCGTCGTGATAATGATGTCGACATCTTTAGCTTGCGCTGCATACAGTTCAGCGGCCTTTTTATTAAAGTCGTCAGACATCTCTTTGGCGTAACCATCGCCTGAACCAGCCGTTTCTTGGAAATCGACTTCCAAAAACTCTGCACCCATTGATTGAACTTGTTCTTTTACTTCTGGGCGAACATCAAAAGCTCGTACAATTGCCCCCAGACTGCCTGCGGCACCGATAGCAGCGAGGCCAGCAACGCCAGCTCCAGCAACCAGTACTTTTGCCGGCGGGACTTTGCCCGCTGCGGTAATTTGCCCTGTAAAGAAGCGGCCAAATTCATGTGCAGCTTCAACAACAGCGCGGTAGCCAGCAATGTTAGCCATTGATGACAAAGCGTCTAAAGCTTGTGCTCTGGATATTCTCGGCACTGAGTCCATCGCCAGCACGTTGATTTTTTTACTTGATAACTGTTCCATCAATTCTGGGTTTTGTGCAGGCCAGATAAAACTGATTAGGCTTGCCTCTTCTTTGATCAAAGCAACCTCATTAATCGATTGTTCTTCATCAACAATCGGCGCATTGACCTTCAAGATAATGTCTGAATTCCAAACATCTTGTGTCGAAACAATCGTGGCACCAGCCGCCTCAAAAGCCGCATCATCAAAACTGGCTAAAACCCCAGCTTGAGTTTCAATGGAGACGTCGAAGCCTAGTTTGATTAATTGCGCTACCGAACTCGGTGAAGCTGCAACCCGTGTTTCACCCGTAAGGGTCTCTTTTGGTACACCAATTTGCATAGTTATTCCTTGACTATTGGCACAATGATTATTCTGTTTTTATCTAACCACCAGCATAACTGCAAGCAGTTTGTAATAAAAATACAAAATGCTATTACATATAAGGTTAAGTAATGAGTGATTGTCATAGGTGAAAGACAAAAACACAACGACATCCAAACAAAGAAGAGGTCGAACCACTTATCACAAAGCTCTATAAAAACAGGATATTAGCCATGTATTTTACTCAATGAATAAGGGTATCGACTAATGAGGATATTCATTATGATTTTTATCAAGTTGGACGATGTTAGGAAAAGATTTTCTCGCCCATCTGATCGATGAGCATTTTTGCTTTTTTAAGCATAAGCTCATCAGCGTCGCTTCTGCTAGCTACGACATCGGAGCGGATAAAACGGTGAGTACATATTTCACCATTAACATCTTTACTAATTTTACCAGCGACACGATATTGCCCTGATTCAGACATTGCATCTTGGTAAATTAAAAAACCTTTATATTCAATGGGATCCAAAAGCTTCATTTTTGAGTCATTGCCTGACCCTTGATTAAATAAACGAGAAAAAAATCCCACAAGAGCTCCTTTAAGACTTGTTTGTTTCAATAATCGGCTTCTCGAACCACTCTAGTTCTAAGTTATCGTCAAAGCGCAATTGGCCTAGAATGATAGGAATATCATCTTCTCTGTGTCTACGTCGATCATTAACGATCATGCTTTCCGCCGATTCAACGGCAACTTGTGCATTCTCTTTAAGTATGACCAATTTTTCTTCAGGTAGCGCAGAGAGAAAATCTATGTCGTATCGAATATAGATCGGTCTCAATTGAGCAAGGGATAAGCAAGCAAGATCGGCAAGCTGCTCATTATCATAGTGATTTACATACTTATCTTCAGCCAATACGCGTCCGACAAGTGTTTCCATGTAATTATGTACATCAACACTGATTTGCATCCTTACACTCCTTCCTCTTCGTACTAATCAAAATATTTAGATAGAACTTAGCAGTAACAACTTAGCGTACCTTGGTGATTTTATACAACTTTTAGATGCGTTGTCGTCTAAACTTTGTTCAAGTGCTCGCTTTCATTTAGTAAGTCTAGCAAAAAGCTTGGCAATCTATTAAATAAAAGTATGCTATGGGCCTTATTATCAATTTTAATTTTAAATGCCACAAAGGTCATATTTGTATTATTAATGCCGACAAGTTTTGTATCATCTCATTGGTTTCGATTCTTATTCCCAATAGGGTTGCTAATAGCCATTATGTTGGGGATGGAAAACGTCATTCTGATCACTAGCGCCAATATTGGCTTCGCTAGTAACCTGCCTTATATTCTTTTCACGGTAGCAATCGCATTAGGACACATTTTTAAGCAAGGGCGTTTGGCTATGATCTCGACAGCGATGATGGTGGCCTACGCAATCATCCAGTGGCGCTTACAGATGCCCCTTTCTACGGGAACAACCTTGCTAGAGCTTTCGTTATTAAGTTTGTTATTACCCGTTTTGTGTTTAGTACCTTATGCGTTAGGAAGTAATGCTACTGTATTGAGTAAAACTTATGGCTTATACATCGCTATTTTGCTGCTGTTAATGTTTTGGGCCGTTGTTACTTTGATGTACGTCAGTGATGGCGGATTTGAGAATTTTAGCCAAGTTTTTTTAGTAACTATACCGAAAATATCGAAATTGCCATTTTTGTTGGTGATGTACCTCTTGGCATTAATTGGGGTCTCCGCAATATTTGTGCTCACGCGAAACCAGATCTTAGACACCAGCATTTACGCCAGTATTTTACTTTCCTCCGTCACCTTTATTTTTTTCCACGTGAGTTATATCTCAAGCACACTTTTCTCTCTAGCCGGGGTTTTATTGATCTTATATCTAATTTCGGCGGGTCATAAAATGGCGTTTATTGATCGCTTAACGGGTATCCCAGGTCGCCACGCCTTAGATCTTGACATCAAATACTTAGGCAAAAAATATGCGATAGCGATGCTAGATATAGACCATTTTAAGCAGTTCAATGATCGCTATGGTCATGACACTGGTGATGATGTGCTTAAGTTGATTGCTAGCCGTTTATTGCTGACTCAAGGAAACGCACGTGTTTATCGCTACGGTGGTGAAGAGTTTACCATCCTATTTAAAGGAAAAAATGCACAGCAAGCTGCAATCTACTTAGATTTGCTTCGCAAAGATATTGAACAGTACCAAATGGTCATTAGGAACGCAGAAGACAGACCAAAAGACGATAAGCTCGGTTCCAAGAAGCGTGAGCAGAAAACACCATCAAATCTTGTCTCTATTACGGTTAGTATTGGCGTTGCTGATAGCTACGCCTCAGAAAAACCTGAAGCAGTGTTAAAAATTGCGGATCAAGCGCTCTATAAAGCTAAACAAAATGGCAGAAATAGAGTTGAAGTATGAACAGTTACCTTGATTTAATGCATCACATTTTGGTATAGAAATCGCAAAATTTGATATTCAACAAGGCGTACATCACATTCACAGAAACTTCATTAGATTGTGCAAAATACTTTGGTTAAGTTATTCATGTTGCAACTGTTTCGCAACGTCAAAACAACATAGCAAGAGTAAGATTATGAGTGAAAAAGTAAACGGAATTGTAAAGTGGTTCAACCAAGATAAAGGTTTTGGCTTTATTACCCCAGATAATGGCAGCAAAGATGTATTTGTACATTTTTCCGCTATTACAGGTGAAGGGCGCCGCAACTTAGTCGATGGCCAAAAGGTGAGTTTTGTAATCACTGATGGTCAAAAAGGGCCACAAGCAGAGAGCGTCAGTCCCGTTTAAATTTTTAAAAAGAACGACTCTAATCCACTCTTTCTAGGGTGGATTTTTTGTTTCTAGTAGACTGGATAAATACGAGAATATTGGAGCGGGCAGCGGGAATCGAACCCGCATCATCAGCTTGGAAGGCTGAGGTAATAGCCATTATACGATGCCCGCGCACCGAATTGACGCTGTCACTATGCCACAGTTAGCAAAAAAGAAAACCCATTTTTTATCAAAACCCGTTCAAGCGAACAGTAAATAAACAAAGTAAATTCAATTGGTTGAGATTTGTGTGGCTTTTGGTTATTTTTAACTCAATTGAATATCTACTCTTGCGTTTAAATTTTGAACTTTTCCATTTCTTGATTGAGTACAGTGACATTATCTTTTACTTGCGCTGACGTTTGGTTTGAGATTTGGCTAATACTTGCCACACTTTCCACCGAACTGACAACCTCTTGCATGAATTGAGTCATTTGGTGTGTTGATTGTTGTTGTAGATCCGCCGCCGAGGATAACTGGTGCATTTCCTTATCTAACGCCGTTATTTTTCCTTGTACGTCCATCATTTTGTTGAAGGCGTGGATGGTCTGCGTCGCACCTTCATTGGCAAGGTTCTGACTCATGTTAATTTCATTGACCACAGCCGCAGTCGCTGACTGTATGGCGTTTATAATAGTGTTAATTTCTGTGGTTGATTGAGTGGTTCGAGTCGCCAGCAGCCTAACTTCATCCGCTACCACAGCAAAGCCTCGTCCGTATTCTCCGGCTCTTGCGGCCTCAATCGCCGCATTTAAGGCTAGAAGGTTAGTTTGTGCCGCTAATCCCTCTATTACTTCGGTCACACGCCCAATCAATTCGCTTTCTCGACTAAGATCGAGCACCAATTGCGTTGCCTTTTGTATGGTTTGATCAAGCTTATCAATACTCTTTCTATTTTGTTCTAGCGCCGAGGCTCCCTCTTTGAGCTCATTTTGTGATAACAAAAGAGATTGCGTAGATTGTTCAGCTTTTTCTGCGGTCACCATAGAATACTGCGCCACATCGCTTAAACGTACTGTAACCTGCTCAATACTTGCTCTCTGCTGCTGTACTTGCTGCCGAGTGTTTGAGTTATAGTTCAGAAGCTCATCCATGTTTTGACTGACCTGTTGCGCTTTGGTACTAACTCCCTGAACGATCGTTCGCAGTGAGTTGTTCATATTGTTTATCGCGGCGGTAAGCTGAGATAGCTCGTCGCTACCTTCACACAAAAGTGCTGGTTGAGAGACATCTCCTGCCGCAATGATTTCGGCTCTCTTTCCGATTCGACTCACTCTGCGGCCGATATTCTTACCTAAGTAATTGGAAAGCAAAACAGCAACTGAAACAGTCACGGCAATCATGATAAATAACACGTTAATCACATTACTAATGCTACGACTCATCCTTTCGCCACTTTGCTCTGCTTTTGATTGTTGAGTGGCGATAACATCTTCAAGACGGTTAGTCATTTTATCTACGGCAGGCATAAGTTGTGTGGCCATTTTTTGATTGACGCCGTTCCATTGCTCAGATTGGCGTATCGCAATCACCTGCTGTGCGAGTGGGAAATAAAGCTGCTGCATCTCATTAAATAATGACCAAAGACTCTGTTCATCATCCGATAGCAAAGAGGACTTTTCCACAATTTCAGCAACAGATTGGTTATGAGAGTTAATCAGGTCTTGATATTTTTCGAGATGTTCAGGCTTCGCATACAGTAAGAAATCTCGCAACGATGCCAGTGCATTAGCTAACGAATTATAGCTGTCAGCATACAATTTAAAGAGACGTTTCCGCTCCCCTCCTTCTTTGTTAGTCGACTCGTCGTTAATCAGCCCTTGTAACTGGTCAAGGGCAACTTCTGCTATGGGGGCGGCCTCGTTAATGAATAATGTGTGGGCAGGTAAATTATACTCACTTTGGCTCAGTAATACGATGCCTTGGATATGCGCTTTGATTGCAGCCCATTCGCTTATGATCGCGGTGTATTGCTCACTGAGAATCAGCGTTTCTAACACAGGTACCGTTTTGTCCATCTGTCCAATAATAGTTTCAAGTTTTGTCAGTTGCGTTGCACCCACTGCACTTTGAGAACCCACCAATAAATAGGCGCGTAACGTTGAAATAACCTCTTGCATCGACTGCTGAATATTTCGGCTAGTATTCACGGTTGGCAGATCCGTTTGCAGCAATGAATTGGTGTGAGTTTCGACTTGCGTAATACTGCGATAGGTAAAAAAGGTCGAAATGATAAGAAGCACCACCAGCAATAAAAAACTTAATTGCAACTTCCCTGATATCGAGAGTTTCATCCTTTGACTCCTCAAAATTTTATTCGTTTAACTATAGCGGGTTCAATGGGTTTATTAAATGCGTATAGCCAATGCGAGTCTACCGTATACTCGTCTTATAACCCTAAATTGAGCATTGTGCGTTCAGTTGTGGCGTTTATTCCACTCGGGCGATTTATCATCCCTAATGCGCTATTTTCATCGTTTTGTGGTGCATTTTGTTAATCTTTGCTTTAATTGGGACAAATATTCCTAAATTTCTCATGTTATGTCTTTTCATCGACTTATTATTCTTAGCATCGTGTTTTTTTCAGGATGTGCAATGTATGCGGGCTTGAACTATGACCAACTGTTTGGTGAAGCAAGCGTTCAGTCAAGACAATCGCCAGTAGATTCAAAAGAAGCCTCTTTCTTTTTAAATGATGTTAAACCCATCATCGATCAGCGCTGCGTGGTCTGTCACGCCTGTTATGATGCGCCCTGCCAGCTAAAAATGTCTTCAGTTGAAGGGATTGATCGTGGAGCCAGTAAAGCGTTGGTTTATCATGGTACGCGTCTGACGGCGTCGGCTCCTACCCGTTTGTTTGAAGATGCACAATACACAGAGCAGTGGCGAGATTTTGGTTTTCATCCTGTGCTGAACGAGAGATCTCAAACGCCTACCGCGAATCTAGAAGCAGGATTAGTCGCGAAATTATTAATGCAAAAAGAGGAACATCCGTTACCAGAACAAGATCAGCTAACAGGTTTTGATTTTTCGATAGATCGCGAACAAGTTTGTCCAACAATTGAAGAGTACGGACAGTACAAACAAGATCATCCAACGTGGGGAATGCCTTATGGCATGCCAAATCTTAGCCCTCTTGAATACAATACGCTACTCACGTGGCTCAGAGATGGCGCAATCATGAATGGTCATATTTCGCTCACTTCTGATCAGGAGAAATCGGTTGCGCAATACGAAAACTTTTTAAATAAAGGTACAGCAAAGAATCAGTTAATGGCTCGTTATATCTACGAGCATCTTTTTCTTTATCACCTTTATTTTTCTGAACTTGCTGGTCAGCCTAGATTTTTCACTTTGATACGTTCGACAACGCCCCCAGGCGAGCCGGTTAACCGAATTGCGACAAGGCGTCCTTACGATAATCCTGGTGTAGAACGCGTCTACTACCGTTTGATTCCTGAGCAAGGCAGTATCGTAGATAAAACTCATTTACCCTATGCGTTGAATAAAAAACGTCTAGATGATTGGCAGGCATGGTTCATTCGGCCTAATTATCAAGTCTCGGTTTTGCCTAGCTATGATATTGAAGTTGCCGCCAATCCGATGACGGCATTTGATGCCCTTCCGGTTAAAGCACGCTTTCGATTTATGTTAGACAATGCTCAAAACACCATCATGGCTTTTATCAAAGGGCCAGTGTGTCGTGGCCAGCTAGCCCTGAATGTTATTAACGACCATTTTTGGGTGTTCTTTTTAGACCCAGAGAAAGCTGATTTACCCGAAGTGAATCAATTTTATCGCTCGCAAGCCGCGAATCTGAAACTGCCAAGCGAGTTGGAAAGTAACACGTTGCCTATTACTCATTGGGTCCGTTATGCGCATCAACAAGCACGTTATTTGAAAGCAAAATCTGAATTTACTAATCAGTGGTTCAAAAATGGCGAGAACTTAACCACGGATGTACTGTGGATGGGTGATGGCTATAACCCGAATGCGGCACTGACTATTTTTAGGCATTTCGATAGCGCATCGGTAGTGCAAGGTTTGGTGGGAGAAAAACCCAAAACAGCATGGGTTTTAGACTATGCGCTACTAGAAAGAATCCATTATTTACTGGTGGCGGGTTTTGATGTTTACGGCAATTTCGGCCACCAGCTCATTACTCGCATGTTTATGGATTTTCTGCGTCTTGAAGGTGAAAGTAATTTTGTCTCTCTGCTGCCTAGAGAGATAAGGCACCAAGAGCAGTCAAGTTGGTATCAAAATCAAAGCACTCAACTCAGTGACTTTTTGCAACGTAACGTTGCCCCTTTTGATCAACCGACCAGTATTGTTTACCACACGCAAGATCCAAAATCTGAGTTGTTTGATCTTTTGAAGTCTGAGCTTCAACCTGTGTTATCAAATCGTTATTCGATAATTGACACTGGTTTTTCAAAGCGTAGTGAACAGATGTTAAATAGCATTAATAAGATCAAAGGTGAAGGGTTGTTGGCTGTGCCACAAATTATCATGTTGATGATCACGGCTGAAAACGGAGAGGATCAACTGTTTACTTTGTTACACAATAACGCCCATCTCAATATTTCAAGTCTATTTGATGAACAAAGCAACCGTGACCCAGCGAATGATGATTTGACTCTAGTGAGAGGGGTCATTGGCAGTTACCCTTCTGCTTATTTGTCACTGCATGAACACGAGATCGCAGAATTGGTGATGCTATTGAGTAAAATGCAAAATGAGCAGGACTACGTTAAGTTGCTCGATAGGTTCGCCATTCGCCGCAGTTCTTCGAAGTTTTGGCCGTTCAGCGATAAAGTTCATGCATGGTATCGAAAAAATCAACCTGTCGAATCTGGTTTACTTGACTACAATAGATTTGAAAACAGATAAAAGTCACCTTTAATGGGTGAGATGAGAGGTGCCAAATGACCATACGCGACAGCATTGAAGCACTAGAACAACAAATTTATGTAGCCTGTTCTGAAGGTGACTATGAGACAGTCAATCAGTTAGAACATCAGTTGGAAGTGTTACTGTATAAGGCACAACACCCTTTTGATGATGATCCTAATGGGTTAAATAGCGGTTCGACGACAAATGACGAATGGCGTTGAATAAAAGACGGGAGCCATATCGCTCCCGTCTATTTATCAGATCATTAAAAAACAGAAAATTAGAAAAAGTCTATTGAGTTGCGGCCACTTTCAGCATCTTTGCTGTTAGGTGCATCGGAGTTCTCTTTCTTTGTGGTCGCCGGCTTATTTCTAGCCGATTTGGTTTTTGACACCTTTTGCTTCGGCTTAGGCACATTTGTTGCTGCCACTACCGACGTCACATTAGTTTCAGGTACTTCAGTCACGGGTTGATCACACAATACAACGTAGTACTCCTGGTTAAATTCAAGAAAATCCCCATTGTACATTTTACGTCGTTTTCGAGTTTCAAGTTCTCCATTGACTGCCACGTAACCATCGCTAATCAGGAATTTTGCTTGCCCGCCACCATCCACTAGGTTAGCAATCTTTAACACCTTATAAAGCTCAATAGGTTGCGACGAAACTTCAATACCAATCGCCTCTATTTCAATTTCTTCGTTTTCTAATGTGTCTTTATCGTTAATCATTACGTTTTTCTTATCACGAATTTTCACGCAGTGTAATGCTAAATGCACAAATTAGGAACCACAGTTAAATACTTCAACTGAACTTATAAGCCCACCGTTTTGTCATACACACATCACTCAGGTTACCTTGTCACCATTTTCTGAATGCGTTCCGCTCGCTGTTCATCGCTTTCTTGACTTGGTGGTGGCACGGTAAGCCCCTTAATCACTGCAGGGCGTTGCGCGATTTCCGCCAACCAACGTTGTAGGTGCTCGAGCCCGTCAATATTAATGCCACTCCATTCGTAAATTCTCACCCATGGCCATGTTGCGATATCGGCGATGGTGTATTCATCACCCGCAAGATAACGGTGATGCTCTAATTGGCTATCCATGACTTCAAATAGACGTCGCCCTTCTTTTTGGTAACGATCAATGGCAGGTTGTATTTTTTCTGGAAAGTAACGAAAGAAGACGTTCGCTTGTCCCATCATCGGCCCTACGCCTCCCATTTGAAACATTAACCATTGGATCACTTGAGAGCGGGCTTTCGGATCTACGGGCAGAAATTTTCCCGTTTTTTCTGCCAAGTAAAGCAAAATTGCCCCAGATTCAAATACTGGAAAATCATCGTTATCTTTATCTACAATTGCGGGAATGCGTCCATTTGGATTGATGGCCGTAAACTCAGGCTCTTTTTGCTGATTGGTTGAAAGATCAAAAGCGTTGACCTTGTATGGCAACCCCATTTCTTCTAATGCAATGGAGATTTTCTGACCATTCGGCGTTGCGGCGGTATACAGTTCAATCATTCTTAGGCTCCTCGGTGAAATGACGGGCGTTACTCAACGGATTTAAGCAAATAGCAAAATTGCCACTTTGTGTCTCAACAAGGATATAAGCAGTAATCTCTTTAGACGTAAACTCTCATGCACGATAAACTAAACATAACCCATAATTTTATAACGAATTATCTATGATAAAAGTGACAGTGTCTCGCTTAATAAAAGGCCACGACTTAAAGCAATCCATTGCCGCGTTGATAAAGCAAGAGAACATACAAGCGGGTAACATCGCTTCTTGTGTCGGGTGCCTATCTGAAGTGCGCATCCGCCTCGCTGATGGCTCTTCAGAGCTACACCTTGTTGATGCATTTGAAATTGTCTCTTTGATAGGCACGCTAACCGCATCTCATCAACACTTGCACATTGCGGTTGCAGATAAAACAGGCAAAGTGATCGGTGGTCATCTTTTAGATGGTTGTCTTGTCAATACTACCGCAGAGCTGATTTTACATTCCTACCCTGACTTAGTGTTTGAGCGAGAATTTGATAATCAAACGGGCTACAGTGAGTTGGTGGCACCTTGTTAAAATCCCTTTAATGATAAAAGTGAATGCACATATACTAGTCTGCATTCTGTAAAATGTGGTGAAGCGTGTTTTTTATTCACCCATTTCTCCCCAATAACGATAGGCAATTCGACGTTGAGCAATTTCCGTCTGTGAGCTATCTCTCACATCTGTTCTTTTTGTAATAACTCTGTATAATTCGCCGCCTATTTAACCATTGTTTATGTTCTGCTGATTTGGCGTCTGCACATCACTGATTCGCTAAACTGAATACCTAGGAAAACTCTCTTGATCTCTACCGCAAATATCACCATGCAATTTGGCGCTGAGCCTTTATTTGAAAACATTTCTGCAAAATTCGGTAACGGCAATCGCTACGGTTTGATTGGCGCTAACGGCTGTGGTAAATCGACGTTCATGAAGATCTTGAGTGGCGCGTTAACTCCCAGCTCAGGCAACGTCTCCATTACACCAGGGCTAAAATTGGGTGTGCTGAGCCAAGATCAGTTTGCTTTCGAACAGTATACGGTAATTGATGCCGTAATTATGGGTGACCGTAAACTATGGGAGATCAAGCAAGAGCGTGACCGCATTTATTCATTAGCCGAGATGAGCGAAGCCGACGGCATGAAAGTCGCCGAGCTTGAGAGCGAATACGCTGAAATGGATGGTTACACCGCCGAAAGTCGCGCGGGAGATATTTTGTTGAAAGCGGGTATTGAGGAATCGTTTCATTTTGGTTTGATGCAGCAAGTGGCTCCTGGTTGGAAACTGCGCGTTTTGTTGGCGCAAGCCTTGTTTGCCAACCCAGATATTTTGCTGCTCGATGAGCCAACCAACAACTTAGACATCCACACCATTGGTTGGTTGGCTGAAGAACTTAATCAGCGTAAATGCACCATGATTATTATTTCCCATGACCGTCACTTTTTGAACTCAGTGTGTACCCATATGGCTGATATTGATTACGGTGAACTGCGTATTTATCCGGGTAATTATGAGTATTTTCTTGAAGCGTCAAGCTTGATTCGAGAGCAGTTGCTCTCTGGCAACGCGAAAAAAGCGGCCGAGATCAACGAACTGCAAGACTTCGTTAACCGCTTTGGTGCCAATGCTTCAAAAGCAAAACAGGCTAGCTCACGCGCAAAAAAAATGGACAAGATCAAGCTTGATGAAGTGAAATCCTCAAGCCGCATCAGTCCTTCGATTGATTTTGGTGAAGGTAAGAAACTGCATCGCCTTGCACTTGAACTACAAAATCTCGGCCACGCTTTTGACGATGAACAGCTCTTCAACGGTGGTAATCTGCTGCTTGAGGCGGGCTCACGTTTGGCGGTAATTGGTGAAAACGGCGTCGGTAAAACAACCTTTCTACGCTGCTTAGTCAAAGAGCTTCAGGCCAACCAAGGTGTGGTGAAGTGGTCTGAGAATGCCTCAATTGGCTATTGCCCTCAAGACAGTACTGTCGATTTTGATAACGATCTGACTATCTTTGATTGGATCTCGCAGTGGCGCACCGTAAAACATGATGATTTGATGGTGCGTGCCATTCTTGGCCGACTACTCTTTACAGCCGATGATGTGAATAAGAAAGCAAGAAACTGCTCGGGTGGTGAGAAGAACCGTCTGCTATTTGGCAAACTAATGATGCAAGATATCAACGTGCTGATCATGGACGAGCCAACCAACCACATGGATATGGAAGCGATTGAGGCGCTCAATAACGCGCTAAAGTCCTACACGGGGACACTGATTTTTGTTAGCCACGATCGCGAGTTTGTCTCTTCGCTGGCCACTTCGATCATTGATGTGAAAAACAAACAGTTGGTCTACTTCCAAGGAACGTACGATGAATACTTGGCTCATCAACAGAAGTTGTTAGCTGCGGCGTAATCAAACCAACGTCATAATTCTTGATACTTGTTGCCGCCAGAAATGACGGCAACAACGGATAATTTAGATTCTGCTGTTTACTCTTAGCTTATTTTATCGGCCACTGACAAGCCGCCTACTTGTAACTCCAAGTCGTTTGGGTATCACTGTGATTTGTTATAACTCTGGTTTAACCCAAACATTGCTAAAATCAAACCAGCCTAACGCGTTGCATTTCGCGTTTTGTAATGCACCACATTGATCTTTGCTTATCCCTAACCAACAGTGGAACATCGGGATAACTTGCTGTTTTTCTATCAAAGACTTGCCAATCTCTTTGGCCGGAAATATGGCATTTGGATCGGCGCGCCATTCATCCACTAACTGACACCAATACGAAAAATCTTCAGCGCGGCTTAAATGCTCGATATCACTGTAATCAAGTAACCATCCTGCTAACGCATCTTCTCTGTGGTTGGCAATTCCCATCGGTTTGACCCAAACATCGACAGCATCGGTGTCTTCAACCGTCAAATCATATTTAACAAGCTCCACCGAAATCCCATCTTCTTTTAACAGCTGTTGTATTGTTTTCACTAAGCTTGGAAACATAGGATGTTGAGCATGATATGCAATGGTGATCGAACGCTCACCCGGCGGTGTAGCGGCAACATCTCCCGATGACTGATGATACCAGCCCGGTTTCAAGCCATAAGCAGGTAACACCCCCAACTCGACCACTTTGTCTTCTGGTAATTGACGAAATAGGTTGAGAGTACTGAGCTTATTGGTAAGGTAGCTAGCCCAATTGACATCTGCGGCGACGCCATTTTTTCGATTGAGTAACAAGTAAGTACAGCCGGGATCAAGATCCACGTCTTCTGTAAATGAACCTCGCTTTGTTTTTATCGGATGCGATAAGCTAGGAAAAACCATCGAAGAATGTACTTCGTCAATCACCCACACTTCGACCCGGTCTAACAAAGGCCTAAATCCAAAATATCCATCAAACGCTTGCAAAACTAAGCGTTTTTCATCATTTAAAATGACTTTGTAAGGGCCAGTACCAATCGGCATTAAATCAAAATTATCACTACGATTGGACTCTGGTAGTAAAATCTTGGCACATGACTCAGATAAAAGAAGCGGTAAGCGACTATCCGCTTTTTGTAAAAAGATATCGATAACCCAATTGGAGGGCGAGCTGATCCTATCAAGATGAGAGAATAAATTCAGAAATCGCAATTCCCACAAACTTTGGATAACACCGTCGGTGGTAAGTAAATCACCATTGTGGAAACGAACCCCTGGGCGAAGATAAAAACGCCAATGTGTTGCTGTCACCGATTCCCATGTATGTGCGAGATCTGGCTGCAGCTGTTCATACTCATCTAGCCGCGTTAATCCACTAAAAATTTGCATTACGATATGTTGCTCAGATCGACGCATGGATTTTAGCGGGTTTAGCATTGAAAGCGGGCGATAATAAGGCAACCGTATGACTTGCAGACCTTCTTGATGCTGAACACCAAGATAGCTTTGGATCACTTGCGTCAGTTTCGCAGCATCTTGATCCAGTACTGAAAATGCATGGCCAATTTTACCTTCATCTAAGTATCGACGCGCAAGGTTTTCACTGACATCACTGCGACTACGTTTAAAAATGAGATCGGATAATTTTCCACGCCCCGCCGCAGGACGCCATTCTATCCAGCCTTCATCCTCCATTTTATTTAGAACAATACGCGCATTACGGCGTGTGCAGAAAAGGATCTCGGTGATCTCTTCTAGCTGGACACCAACATCTTGGCCGTTAAAGTGCTCAAATAAGGATTCAAATTGAACGCGAAGTCGTGGGCTACTCATAAAGAGGAAATCTCAGTTTATAAAAAACAGAGATAGTTTCCTCATTTTATATTGGTTATGCAATAGTCTTAATCACTGTTTAAAGAATATTACAGCCGAGCTGTTGAGAAAGTTGCTGAATTTGCTCTTCGTTGTCCAACTTAATCGACCATTTACTTTCTGAGCAATTTACAGAGATGACATTCGCCCCTCTCCCAATGAGCTGAACAGCATCGGCTTGGGCTTGTAGCGTGATGGCGAGATCACCCAATACTCGTACCACTAATTCATGGGGTGTTACGATGATTTTTCCACCTGAAAATTCAATCACCATTTTATAAATCAACCTTGATAGCTTGAGAACGGTTACGAATTTTTTGTACTGCGACCGTCAAACGGCTGGTGCACACCAAACGTTCGCGCTCATCAGTGATATTGATTTGCCATACTTGCGTTGAAATACCAAGATGGATAGGTGTCGCTGTTCCTATAACCATCCCCTCTCGCATGGCGCGAACATGATTAGCATTAATGTCTAACCCTACACAATAGTGTTCTTGATCCACACTGAAATTCGCGGCAACTGAACCTAGGGTTTCCGCAAGTACCACCGAGGCGCCACCATGCAGCATACCAAGCGGCTGATGGGTAAAGTGACAAACAGGCATGGTCGCAGACAAAGAGTGATCAGTATAATCGGTATAAATAATATTGAGATGCTCTATCAAGGTGTTTTTGGAGGT
Organism: Vibrio sp. B7; assembly: GCF_963888765.1. Taxonomy (NCBI): domain Bacteria; kingdom Pseudomonadati; phylum Pseudomonadota; class Gammaproteobacteria; order Vibrionales; family Vibrionaceae; genus Vibrio; species Vibrio sp. B7. Next base: position 259,708 of record NZ_CAWPKR010000036.1, on the reverse strand, counting down.
GGCGTTTAATGTTATTAAATCGATAGGCTTCTTCCAAATATCCATGCTTTTTTGTCTCATTCATCGTAAAAGAGATTCATTCTATACTTAAACAGTAACAACTTGCAGCGAGTAATCAGTCAGTTCCAGCGATTGAGATCCTGCCAACTACACATTTTCGAGACAGATCCGATCGCTCATAAATATTAACTGCAGTGTTGTCATTAGCCGTTTATCGGTGCTAAGAAGCCTCTTCATACAAAGATGTCATTTAAGCGCTTAAAGATGAGCACAAAAAGTGCTCTGATACATGGCTTACAAGTGTCAACGTACCGACTCAAGTACCTAAAATGCGTAATGGCAGTTGTAGCAGCTCATCCCCTGTCGTTGCAAAACCCCAAATAATAGCGATAAGCGCAGCCACTAAACTGACATACCAAAGTGAAGCTACAATTTGTCCATATCGATTCAGAGGTAGCAAATGACTTTGATGACGCTGCTTCCATTCCATTACAATTTCAATGCTGCCCATAATCAATAAAAAGCCGAACAGGGTTAATCCAAGCCAATAGCTCAAAATGACACCAGCGATCGCCGCAAGAGCACACAACGAAATCCCCAAAGTGCTGTTCATAGAAAAGCTGATGCTTTTTAACACGTGACCACCATCAAGCGGCAATATAGGCAATAGATTGAAGAGATTGAGAAAGGCATTAAAAACAGCAAGGCCGGCAAAAAATATCTCTCCTGTGATCCAGTACACGACAACCAGCACTACCGAGAGCAGCAAACCAAAAAATGGCCCCATAATTGAGATCACTACATCTTGCCAACGTGTATTGATTTTTTCATCACTTAATGCCAAGCCACCAAGAAATGGAATGAGATAAATGCCTTTAGTCTTCATACCAAAATACTTCATCGCTTTGATATGGCCAAATTCATGGAACACCAAACAGGCAATAAGCGCCATAGCAAACTGGAAGGAAAATAACCACGAATAGGCTGCGATACTTGCTGACGCCAGAACAACTTTAATCAGCTTGGCACTTTTCAGTGCTTTCATACCAAGTGAGACTAGACCAATAAGGCTAAAACGTCGCTCCGGCTTTGGCGGGCTATATGGTGTTTGTTTTTCAATGTCTTTTTCTGAACGCTCACCTTGCGTGACAATGTCACCATTGACTAATGCCTGATAACGAAGTTTAAAAGGTTGCCAACTCAGCTCGACATTCAGCTCACACTGGATCGGCGTTTCACCACTTAACAACTGAAATCTATGGGTCGTTGTCGTCTCGATATTCCCTGTCGCATCGCATTGCGCGACCAGTTGATTATCCCAATAGAGTTGCTGCCAACCTGACATTGAACCTTCGAGACGAAGTGATTTTCCTAAAAATGGAGCGGAAAGGAGTTCCACAGTGATACCTACATACAAACATAAAAACGGCGTTCATTATGCCTTTGAGCAATAACAGCGTAAAGCACGATGCCCATTTACTTACTATTGACGATGACTTAGTTCAATTCCCTCACGAATACCAAGCTTTTTGCCATCTCCCCTTTTAATTCCAGTCGTAACGTGGATAATACGCGCTTACATATTTTTACAAGGTGGGTACTATGTCTACTGAAGCAACTTTACTTGAACGCAGCCAATCAAAATGTGAGCTTTGTTCATCAGAATCTCCATTAGCTCCATTTGTGGTAGCGCCACACACTATGGTTACTGTTGACCATGCCGTTATGTTGTGTGATGTCTGCAAAGGCCAAATTGAGAACCCAGAAGCAGTAGATGTGAACCATTGGCGTTGTTTGAACGACAGCATGTGGAGCCAAGAGCAACCCGTTCAAGTACTGGCGTGGCGTCAACTTAAGCGCCTTGCGGCCACTGAGGGTTGGGCTCAAGACCTACTTGATATGATGTATCTTGAAGAAGAAGCTGCAAAATGGGCTGAAATTGGTATGGATGATGATGCAGAAAAGCCTCGTGATGTGAATGGCGTAGAACTGAAAAAAGGCGACGACGTGACCATCATTAAAGATCTCCCTATCAAAGGCTCAAGCCAAGTCATTAAACAGGGTACTGTGGTTCGCGGTATCAGTTTAAGCGACGATCCTAAGTTGATCTCTGGTAAAGCCAATGGCCAATCGATGTATATCATTGCTGAATACTGTCGCAAAAAATAATAGCCATTGACGAATAAAACAAAGGCGCAACTTAGTTTGCGCCTTTGTTTTTCGGAAACCGTTGTTTTCATGAGCAGTGAAACTAGTAAATTTTAAATACAAAAAAGCCGACGATTTAATCCGTCGGCTTTTACATCTCTACACATTGAATTAACGGTATAAACCGATATCTTTCTGCATGTGACCAGACAAATTATTCGCGTAGTAGCTGCGAGGTTCGCTGTGGTCGACAAACAGAATATCAACTAAATGTGCAATCAATCCTTTGAAGTTAACCGCGTAGGTTTTTTTATCCATAGAGGTAGGTGCTGTAATCGTACCCATATTCATTGCTTGTGCCATGATAGCCTCTCTGTTAATTCGGTAACTTACTTTGTTGAAATGAATTCTAGGTGATATTTTTTTGGTTAAAAAATGACAAATTTTCCACATTCAAATTAGTTATTCTAATGAAACAACCCCATAACAATGCATTTTTTTATTATCCACGATAATCGATTACTTATTCACATTAAGCTTTATTTGGTGAATTTAAATCTCAATGAAAAACAAAAACACCGGTTATTTACAAAACTTTCACATTAATGTTTTTATCGTCGGTTAGCTAAAGGATAAATAAAAAAATAGAGGTAAGTATTGTCAAACACTTACCTCCGTTTACTTATATTATGGCTTATTAGTAGCAGGTAATGGACTTCTCTGCTTATAGACAGAAGCCAACACCGCAATAATCATAGTGATTAACAGTACACCCAGTGAGACTGGTATCGGAATTTCCCACGCAGAACCGACTAGCATCATCTTAATACCAATGAAGATCATGATGAAGGAAAGCGCTGGTTTTAGGTAAATAAACTTATCCATCATCCCTTGCAACACAAAGTACAAAGACCGCAAACCAAGTAACGCAAACACGTTCGCTGCTAACACTAAAAAGGGTTCGCGGGTCACGGCAAAAATAGCCGGTATTGAATCTAATGCGAACATGACATCCATAAAAGCAATCACGCCAATCACAATCATCATTGGAGTCACAAACCATTGCTTATTGCGGCTCACAACCAAAGCATTCCCTTCGTAATGATCCGTCACATTGAACCAACGTCGAATCAGTTTCTCCGGCATTGGGTTTAGCTGTTCATCGCCTTTCTCACGCGCAAGTTGAATACCGGTCCACATAAGAAATAATGCAAACACATAAAGTAACCAATGATATTGTTCAAGCAGCTGCGCACCAATCACAATCATCACCGCTCGTAAACACAAAGCGCCGATCACTCCCCACAATAGAGCCCGCGGGCGTAAATGCTCTGGGACGGCGTATTGATGAAAAATAATCGCAAAGACGAATAAGTTATCAACACTTAACGATTTTTCTAACAAGTAACCAGTAATAAACGAGATCGTCGCCTTTTCGGCACTGTATGAACTGGTTGGTGCGTAACTATCCCAAAAGAAATAGATACTCGCGGCGAATGCAAACGCCAGCATAAACCAAATCACGCTCCAAACGGCAGCTTTAGTGATCGTGACTTTACCACCACGGGTTTGCCAAATATCGATAACAACAAGAAATAGAGTCAGAATTGCAAAGCTGAGATAGGTTGTTGGGGTCATATATCCTCCAAAGGCGGAAGGATAAGATGGGATTAACCGATCGAAACCTTCCGCAAACAAAAACCGCTGTTCATAATGAACAGAGCTGAATGCGTTGGTCTCGTCGAAATAAGCATTCCGTTTTTAACAGAAGGCTATTTATACTTACCGGATAAGCATGCGCTTAACGAGCTGACGATAAGTAAACAAAGGCGACTACTCCCCAATCAGCGCGGATTTTATGCCTATTGGATGCAAAGGTCCATAGCCGTGATCAAAAAAAGGAGCCATTTATGCTCCTTTTTAGCTTAGATTTTTATACGCCTGCCAGTGGTAATAAATACACCAATACAGACCATGCACTGACCCAAGCAACGACGACAGCAGCATCTAACCAATCTCTAATCCACATTATACTTTCCCCTTTCACATCTTCATGCACCTTCATCGGGTTGAAGATGCGTTAAGACTGAAAGTTAAAAAGCAAAGTCTATGCCAGTAAATTTATGTCAAACCGAGTTACTGATAATGATGTTGGGGTTGAGTTCCTGCGTGGTTAAGTATTTCAGGTTTTTCCGTCAGCAGTTCAATAAACGCATCGGCCATTGACACATTCGAAACAAAACCTTCTCCCTTCATTTTCAGTATCGCATCATATCCCTCTTTGCCTTTCATGGTATAGGCCGAAGAGGTTCCACAATAATAACTATTAAGATCAATAGGTTGCCAACCTTTTTGCTCATCAAATAACAACACATTTGTGATGCGTTGTCCTACAGGCCGATCGGCGGCATAAGTAAACGAGAGATTGTGGGTGTAAGGATAACTGCCAGAACCTGTGCCGTCGACCCCATTGCCCAGCGCATTATTAATTGCCCCTTCAAGCATCTCAATTAAGGTTTCTCCCTGCACTCGGTAGACACCAATAGGAACGGCAAAAGGCAATAAATTTCCGGCAATGTCTGCCACCGAAACTTGTCCGGCGTTGAGCGAGTTTCTGACTCCACCAGCGTTATGTATTGCAAACTGCACGGGGTGCCCTCTTTGCCGCATGGCATAGACGAATGATTGAGCCACCAAAGGAGCCAACTCACTCGGCCCAGTTTCATCAGGAATTCTGACGTGTCTTAAGAAACGATCAGCATGTGCGATAATATTTTGTTGCAGCTGACGTACTCGCGGCATGTATTTATCGATCAATATTCCTTGGACCTGCGGATCTTTCTTACACACCACCACATTAGGGTGCTGGCTTAAAAATTCGCACGCCGCTAAATGGGTGTTATCGGTGCCCGCTTCGCTCATGCTGGCATCAAGAAACAGTCGACGGCCAAGTAACAGTTCATTACGACCCTGAAATTTGTCCACTTTGCCATCGGCTGAAAAGTCGATATAACAATGACCTAAGCTCAAAGAATGATAACCGGATTGGACGACATAAGTGTCATTAATTCTTAAACCATACTCATCATCTTTCATCAGCCCTAGTGCACTAAAATCACCTTGTAATCGGTGGCTATGCCCGCCGACGACAACACTAATGCCTTCCACTTGCTGTGCGAGCTCAATGTCCGCTTCATAACCTAAATGGCTAAGTAGAACAATTTTGTTGATCCCTTTAGCGCGTATTTCAGCAACCGTATTTTTTGCCGTTTGGATAGCGTTAATAAATGGAGTATCGAGATCTGGGTTGGCAATATCAGCCATTTTATCGAGTGACAAGCCGAAAATTGCAATCGTTTCATCACCAGCCTGTTTTTCTATCCAGCGAGCGTATTTACCTTGAGGTTGATAACTTATCACTTGCGGGCTACCGGCTATTGGAAAAGGCTTATTCGATCTTTCATTGGAAAGATCCCAATTGCCAGCTAGCAATGGAAATTGAATACGTTTAACAAAATGGGCAACGGGTTCATTACCCATATCCAGTTCGTGATTGCCTAATGCCATCGCATCAAGATTCAATGCGTTGAGCATGTCCGCATTGGCTTTACCTTTAAATAGCGAGAAATAGAGCGTGCCTTGGAAACAATCCCCAGCGTGTAAAAATACAAAGGCTCGCTTCATACGCGCCGCATCTTCTTTCAATTGCTGAACTCGTGTTGCAATTCGTGCAAAACCGCCAGCGCTTACATACGGTGTTAAAGTCTGCTGTTGGATGTGGAGAGTCAATTGCAGCGATGTCGGTTCAAAATATGAGTGAGTGTCATTAATGTGTGCCAGCATAATTGATGCTGGTCTATTCTTTTTATGCATCATTTATCTTTCTCTTCTTTTTCCACTCTATCCTAGCTGAAGAATCATGACAGAATCGTGACTTTTATGAAACGAGTTTGAAAATATAATTACGCTAAGTCAACCTCATCACGCTTTGTAGCCTTTGTCTCATTCGGCTGCCCCTACATAAACACTTGATATGTGAGCCAGCAGCCTACTTATCTGCATAATTTCCATTATGCTTAAAGAAAAACAGACTCAGCGAGAAGCTAACTTGTTGAGTTATAAAAGGAGTCTGCCTATGCATCTAGAGCGAATTGAAATTTCCGGATTCAGAGGAATCAAACGTTTATCGCTCGCTTTTGATGAACTCACCACATTGATCGGTGAAAATACTTGGGGTAAGTCCTCATTGTTGGACGCCTTATCAGTAGTGCTACCAGCCAACGGTGTACCTTATCAATTTGAAATGCAAGATTTCCACGTCGATTACTCTATCGCTCATCCTCAAACTCAGCATTTACAAATTGTCTTAAGCTTTGTTTCTACAGACAAAAATGAATCTCGATCCGGCCGTTATCGTAAGCTGAGGCCGATTTGGGTTGAAGATGAAACGGGTACGAAACGGATATTCTATCGCATCAGTGCCACTCGTGAGCGATATGATATTACCACTCGCTACCTGTTTTTAGACCTCGAAGGCAATCCACTACCGCTGCATCATTCCGAAAAATTAGCGCAAGAGCTGATGAGCTTACACCCAGTGATCCGTTTGAAAGATTCACGGCGTTTCGAGCGACCTTTCGTTAATGGTAACGGTAAAAATTCTCGCGCCGAAAAACGCATTGATAATACCTGTCGTCGTTTACTGGCCATCCCTGGGCATGTCAACAAAGGCGAAATGAGAAGTAGCCTTAACTCAATGAATGTATTAGTTGATCACTATTTTTCATTCAAAAGTCAGACACGTAAAAACCCAAGACAGCAACGTGACAGCTTAGTCTATTCCAGCCCAACCGCCGATAAAAACATAAGCCAATTTGTTGAAGAAACTAAAAATAAGCAAACTCGTTTGCTGTTGATGGGCTTACTCAATGCTTATCTGCAAGCCAAAGGCCCAACTGACCTACGACGTTGCGCTAGGCCGCTGCTGATTATCGAAGATCCCGAAGGTCGATTGCACCCTACTCATCTGGCGCGCGCTTGGAGTTTACTTCAACTATTACCCATGCAGAAAATTCTCACAACGAACAGTGGTGATCTGCTTGGCTCTGTTCCCCTTCATTCGATTCGGCGTTTGGTGCGTACTTCTGACCGTACCATTGCAAATTCGATGATCTCTCGTGGATTGAGTAAGGACGAACTACGACGTATCGGTTTTCACATTCGTTTTCATCGTTCAGGGGTGCTTTTTGCTCGCTGCTGGTTGTTGGTTGAAGGAGAAACTGAGGTGTGGCTGTTTAGTGAGCTGGCTCGCCAGTGTGGCTATAACCTAGCCGCCGAAGGAGTACAAATTGTCGAATTTGCTCAATCTGGCCTGAAGTCCTTAATTAAAGTGGCGAAAGCGTTTGGCATTGACTGGCATGTCGTGACTGATGGCGATCCCGCAGGCAAAAAATATTCGTCAACGGTACGCGGTATGCTAACAGGTGATCAAGAACGGCATCGCCTGACCGAACTTCCCGATCGAGATATCGAACATTTTCTGTACTCTCATGGCTTTGAACACTTCTTCAAAGATTTGATTAAAATACCTTACGATCATCCAATCCCTGCGAAAAAAGTGGTCACACGTGTGCTGAAAAAACACGCGAAACCTGATTTGGCGCTTGCCATCGTTTCCCATTGTGAACAACAAGGTGTGGACTTTATTCCTGTACTGCTGCGCTGGACACTAAAACGCGTGATTACGATGGCCAATGGCCACACGTAAAAAAAGGCACACATGATTGTGTGCCTCGTATCATTTTCATTTCGCTATATGTGACTAATCTTATATTGAATGGGTATATCAACAATTTTGATGAATCGATACGGATCAATTGGCGTAACCTTTACCAATGCGGATTTCACCAACATTAGTCTTAAACACAAATTAACAAGTTGAGGATTTAGAACGCGTTTCAACAGTTGCGCTATCGCTCAACGTTGGCTGGTTAGATCGTTGATGCAACCACATACCACTTGTTTTCATCGCAAAGCCAAAAATGCCACCTAATAAAAGTGATGGAATAACCAGTTGCCAATCACCACCCGCAGCAAAAGTGGCACAAGCGCCAATAAAGGTTCCAGGGATATAACCAAGCCACGCTTTCGACGCTTGAATGCACATTAAAAATGCCACTACCGCAGTGACAACGTAACCCAAAATATCCAAGCTCACCAAACTGGATGAATGAATAATGACCATTGCCCAAAAAACGCCACTGATATTAGTTATCAAACTTTCTGCAAGACCTTTAATACCCTCGGTTGGAGAGGCAAAATAACTCGTACATCCTAAAAAGCCAGCCCATGATAGTAAGCCTAACGAAACGGCTATCCAGCCCCAAACACCAGAAAGAATGCCTGTCGTTAGTGAAATTGCAAATAGTGTGCTCATAGCGCCCTCATTTAGCCGCTATCTGCCTGTCATTTAACAAGCCGTTGCTATAGCGACATCAATAAATCAAGTGCCGATATTAAAAGCTTCAACCACAGATGACTAGTGACCTAAGTCATGAAATAAATGCAATGACTGCACTTATTTCATTGAAATGTTGACGCAAGCGATAAATCAACACATTTGAAGTGCTTTTTAATCGAGCATGAGCGTTAGATTAGGCGATGAGGGTGTGTGACATGATGCTAAATGCGAACACTCAACAGCTTCACTTATCACACCCCCATATTGAGAAGTAACAAAGTAAATCATAACCAAGATTAACAAGCTTAAAGTACGCTTGGTCGTCCTTTCATCATGCGCAGTCCTTCACGCTTAATGCACTCAACCAACGGGTTTTCAGCCATATCTGCCCGCCAAATAAACGACAAGGTTCTTTCCATATTCAGATCAGGCACATTGAGCGCTACCAGTTGGCCATTCTCAATAAAGCGTTCTACATCGAGGTAAGGTAAACAAGTTAAGTACGGACCATTCGCAACCATACTGCGTAGCACAGGAACATGTTCGTACTCTCGCCACACATCTAAATCGGAAATAAGATGGTGAATCGAGCTATCAAAAATATTGCGAGTGCCAGAACCGTGCTCTCTTAACACCCATTTGGCTTGTTCAAGCTGTGCAAGACTCACCGTTTTACATTTGGCAAAAGGATGATGAGCCGAAGCTATCACTGTTAGGTGATCTCGACACCACACTTCTTGGGAAATGCGGTTATCATCGCATCGACCTTCAATGATACCAAGGTCATATTTGTAGTCAAGGATGCCATCGATCACCCCTTTGGTGCTTTTCACACCAAGCTCAATACGCATCTCTGGGAAATCGTTATCAAGAATGCTGATAAGGTCTGGAACGAGGTGCTCGGCAGGGGTCTGGCTGGCCCCCATACTGATTTCACCGCTAAGCAAGTGCTGATCATAAAAGCCCATTTCGATCTGCTGAGCATCTTGTAATAAACGCTTCGCTTTCGGCCTAAGCCACATTCCCCAATGAGTCAATGCCATCTGCTTTCCTTGTCTTTCAAACAAAGGGCGACCTAACATTTTTTCCAATTGTGCTAGCGACATACTGGTCGCGGATTGAGTTAACGCTAATTTATCCGCAGCTTGACTGACGCTGCCACTATCGGCAACAGCATCGAAAACTGCTAATTGTTTGAGTGAATACCGCACTGCTTTTCCTATTTAGCTTTCATCTACTGCGCGCCACACCTTTAATTTCAAGGGAGTTAATATGCGCAAACGGTTTCATTCTACTCTTTCATTTATTCATATCAATTCATTTGATGAGTAATCTAAAAATTATCAATTTTACTACTTCATGACCCGTTCGTTAGTCTGTATGGGAAGCAAGGCATGACGCTTTGTTTGAACTTGGGAGGTAATTATGAAATTGAGCTTTGGGAGCGTGTATGTCAGCAGCCTATTCTGAAAATAAACAGCTGTTCTCACCGATTGAGATGATGGCAGAAGCCGAGAAATTTGCATTAAGCAAAGCCAAGAAAAGCAGCGGTATGACACTGAGCCTTGCCATTATGGCTGGTGCCTTTATCGGCTTAGCATTTTTGTTCTACATCACGGTCACAACAGGCAGTGCTAACGCAGGTTGGGGGCTCAGTCGGTTAGCGGGTGGTTTAGCCTTTAGCATGGGGCTGATTTTAATCGTGATTTGTGGCGGTGAACTGTTCACCAGTTCCGTATTGTCGAGCATTTCTTGGGCCAATAAACAAATCAGCTTTAGCAAAATGTTATCCATTTGGGGCAAGGTTTATATCGGTAACTTCATTGGTGCCATGTTCTTACTGCTTTTGGTTACTGGGGCTGGTCTCTATCAGTTGGATGATGGTCAATGGGGGTTGAATGCGCTGAACATCGCGCAGCACAAACTGCACCATACACCTGTTCAAGCATTTTCTCTTGGGGTGCTATGTAACTTACTGGTTTGTCTTGCTATTTGGTTAACGTTTAGCTCTGCCAATGCAATGACCAAAGCCGCAATGACAATTTTGCCTGTGGCGATGTTCGTCTCTAGCGGCTTTGAGCACTGCGTAGCCAACATGTTTATGGTCCCTTTAGGCATTGTGATTCAAAACTTTGCACCAGAGAGCTTCTGGCAGCAGATCGGTATCAGTGCCACTCATTACGCAGATTTGAATATTCATCAATTTGTGGTGGCAAACCTTATCCCAGTGACTTTGGGCAATATTGTCGGCGGTGCTGTGTTGGTTGGTCTCGCCAACTGGTCTATTTTCCGCCGTCCACAACTTAAAGCCGCAAACATTAGCACTATAACGGAAACAGCAACAATTACGTCAGTGAAGGAAACGAAAATGAATAAAGCAATTACAGTTAAAGACATTATGAACACCCAACCTGTAACTCTAGGCGTGGAAATGCCAACCGCAGTTGCCATTGATATGTTGCTGGATAACCAGCTCGATAGTGCACCTGTGGTTGATGTGGCTGGTCGTTTGGTCGGGTTTTTCTCAGCTCACGATGTCATGGTGGATTTATGGTGCCAAGACTACCTCCCTACCGAAGGGCAAAAAGTGGTGGATCTTATGAGCCGCGATGTTATCGCCATCGATGCATCTGACCGTCTGATTGATATCGCCGAGTTTTTATGCATCGATAAAGAACAGTTATACCATACTACTAGCATGGGTATTGCTACCCGTTTTAGCTCACTCTCTTTAGAAGAGCGCGCAAAAAGCATGAAAGTGAACAAACCACAAAATCTCCCCGTCCTTGAAGATGGCAAGTTTGTCGGTATGCTAACTCGTAACCATGTACTGGCAGCACTACGTCCAATTTATGGCGAGCGTCTAAGCGTGGTCAAAGAGCGTACGTTAGAAACGGCTTAACACGTTGTTTTGTTCAAAACGGTTTTTGGTCAGGAAATAAGTCGCTTGACTAAAAAGCAAAGACCCCGCATTGCGGGGTCTCTTTGATTCATCTATTTCGCTTGTTACTATCCCTGACGCCACCAACGTCCGACGCACGGGTTTTCAGGATCAAGATATCGATTCAATAACGTTAAGTTGCTGTCGAACAAAATGAGATAGGGTTGAATCTCACTGACATTTAACGCCCCCTTTGTGGCATTGATACACTGCATCAATAAATCCGTAAGACAGCGAACAAAAACCCACTTTGGGTTGTCTGCGATTTTATGGTTGATCGCTAAAATAGCCTCATATGCGATTTGGTAAGGAATGGCTCTCACTTGCGTGAGATCGCGCAAGTGAGAGCCAGCCACAACACCTTCAAGATAGACACGGTAAGTCGTTAGTTGATCGACCAATAGAAACAGTTCCGCGGCTAAATGCGTATAAGGGTATTTCACCGCTAGGTGATCGTGCAGATCCGGTGAAATAGCCAGCGTGATCCCCATCATTTCACAGCGTTGTTTTAGCACTCGCAGTAACCCTTGTTCATCCATTAGTTGCTGAATTTCAAAAATACGCTGCAAGTGATAGTCGTTAGAAATGAAAGTGACAGGTAGTATTTTTTGTGTGTCAATGTCACCGTTTTTTTGCAGCTCTAACGCGACGTTCTCGATATTTTCCACTGTGCTGGTCGAGTGTTCTTCCAGCAAAATGCGGTTATTCGAAAGTGACACATTGAGCCGAGTAAGCTCCGATTGAAGGTAATGATACATAGCCTTCGCTTCAGAAATCTGTTGCCCTAGCGTGAGCCCACCGCATAAAGCAATGACACTATGATCGATGTCATGACGTTGTAACGCCTTAACGAGGCCATCAACACGGCTACGCCCTTCTAATGTTAATTGCTGATCAACAAGTCGTTTACCCAATACGATATAAAGATGCTCGGCTACCATCGTTATTTTTCTCTCTCCATTCCAGCCACCATAAAACTTGTGTCATAGCAATCGACACCAAGAAAGCAGCAGTATTAAAACGTATGGTTTGGTAACACGTAAATACTCCTACATGTGCATAGTGCTTGAGTCAAAAAATAAAATAAACAATCGCTTTTTAAACATTACTCAAACGATAGCCACGCATTAGAAATGCTCGTGCATAAAGTAAGGTTTCTGCGATAATTGTTTCAATTTATTTATAACTACCGATGATAAAATCCACAGGAATAAAATCTAAAAATCCACTACATGGAGAGATTAATATGTGGAATAAACTCAATAAATCAATGATGTTCTGCCAAATGATGTTTGGCTTATCATTTTACGGGGTAATGGTTATCCTAACCCGTTTTTTTCTAGAAGATTTGGATTATAACGAAGCCGATACCATGATGGTGGTAGGAGCATTTTCATCCATTGGCCCCCTTTTTGCGATCGCTGGTGGTTTTATTGCCGATAAGTTCCTTGGCGCTTATCGTTCATTAACCATTGCCTACGGCGCTTTTGCTCTTGGTTACACACTACTGGTGCTGGGTGCCTCAACAACCAACGTCGCGATGGCATTAGCAGGCATCGCTTTAGCGAGCTACGCACGCGGATTAATGTCTCCTTCTTACCCCAGTTTATATAAACGCACTTTTAGCTCTCAAGAACATTTTGAAAACTGTTACCCTGTCAATTATTCGGTAAACAATGTGGGAGCACTACTTGGTCAATATTTATTCCCGATGTTTGTTTTAGTGATCGGTTTTCACGGTAGCTTTATGCTCTCAGCCATTTTGGCAGCGTTCGCCTTTGCCACTTTAATTGTGTTTAATAAATCATTAGTGAATGCTGCAGCTGAGATTGATCAAACTCCCGTAAGCGTGAAAAACTGGATCGCCTTTTGTGCAGTATCATGCGCGATGGTTGGGCTAGTTTTCTTCATGTTTTCTAATATGGACATCGGTCAAAACATCGTTTATGCCATTGGTGCCGCTGCCATTTTTTACTTCATCTTTTTGATGTTTAAAGCGAATCGATCCGATACCTTGAAAATGGGCACTATTCTTATCATGACGGTGCTCACCACCTGTTTCTTTGTCTATTACGGGCAAATGATGACCTCCATGACCATGGTAACCATTAATACGATGCGTGGTGACTTATTTGGATTAATTCCAATCGCTCCTGAAGCATCAATGGCGATGAACCCACTGTGGTGCATTGTTGCTGGGCCAGTCATTGCTATGACTTTCTCTTCACTGGAAAAGCGAGGCATTAATTTTTCAACAGCCACTAAAATTGGCTTTGCATTCATCTTTACCGCCATTGCATTTGGCATTTTAACCATGGCAGTCATGAATATTGGTGTTGATGTTGTCATCAGACCAGAAGTCTTTTTGATGATCCACTTCTTCCAAGCTTTTGCGGAAGTCATTGTTGGTAGTTTAGTAGTGGCCTTCATTTTGTCAGTGGCTCCCAAGCACATCGAAAACTTTTCGGTTAGCCTCTTTTCAGTCGCCATCGCCTTAAGCGGCATTGTGGGTGCGGTGTTCTCAACCTCCATCGCATTAGAAAAAGGTCAAGTGATCAGTCAGCATATCGTCCAAAGCGTTTATGGCGACTACTTTAAAATGCTCACGATCTTAGCCGTAGTGATGGTAGCAGTGGCCATCGTCGCTTCATTGGTTGTTCGAAAAATGCTTGAAGCATCAAAAATGAACGAACGGGATGAACTTGCAGAAGTTGCACCTAACGAAGTTTAAACATCAGCAAAATGTGAGCATTATTAAGCCTCATACCATTATGCGTATGGGGCTTTTTATCTGCAAAGTTACATATTCCCATCTCTTCAAAGTAAAATAACGTAAATGATAGTTATTATCATTGAATCAATTGAGCACTCAGTTTAAGGTTATACCTACAAAAGACAAAACGGTAATCTAGAGAATAATGAAAAAAGAAACAGAACCTAAACGCTCTTTCTATCCACTCACGGTTGTGGGTAGTCAGCAGATTTCGCCTTCCCTGCAACGCATTACGTTACAGGGTGACTCAATTGAGCATTTTACACTTGAAAACGAAGGCGATTATATCAAGCTGTTGTTTAGTGAAGATGGTGGCACTGATTTGTCACGGTTAACCCCTGATCAGCGCCCAATAATGCGCACTTATACCATTCGAAGTTTTGATGCGACCAACAATCGCATTGAAATCGATTTTGTACGGCACGAAGCGGAAGATAAGCAGTGCGGATTTGCAGTCAGATGGGCGATGCATACGGCCATTGGTGATACGATTTCAATCGCTGGCCCAGGTAAAGCTCAAGGGTTGAATCCCAATGGGAAATGGTTTTTCTTAGCCGCTGACATGACCGCGATCCCTGCTCTTGCAGCTCAATTAAAACGCTTACCACGTGATGCAAAAGGTTATGCAGTAATTGAAATTGAGCATGTGGATGACAAACAGGCACTACAGGCTCCGGAGAACATAGAGATCTCTTGGGTAGTGAAAGACAGCAGCACCAATTTGGCGACTTCGGTTATCGAGAAAAATTGGCTGGGTGAGAATGGCTCGGTATGGTGTGCGTGTGAATTTGATACCATGCGCGCGCTAAGAGAGTATTTTCGCAATGAAAAAGAGATAGCCAAAGACTATATTTATATCAGCAGCTACTGGAAACGTGGCGTCAGTGAAGATGGGCATAAACAGCTCAAACAAACGGATGCACAAACTCAGTCATAAACAGCAATAACACAGTAAAAAGGTGACTTAATAGAGGTCGCCTTTTTCATTGAATGCGCTCAATTTTCAACGAACATAGCTTTAACGGACATAGCCTCAGCGGGCCACGGTTAGCTTGGCTAACGACTCAATACAAATCGCGTCATGTCGCCAGTATTCGATGCCACAATCGATCAGTTCACCCTGTTGATTATAATTAATGCGCTCAACGACCATCGCCGGAGTGCCTGATGTAGCGCGTAGCGCTTGCGCCATATGACCAAGCAAAGAGCTAGTGGTAATTCGATAACGGACTGTTTGATACTCCACGGCAAAATGGTCGCGATAAATATCCGTCAGTGATTGAGACAAATCGAAAGTCAGCAAGTTGGGAAACAATTCAGGGCGCACGTAATTCGTCACATAGACCACGGGGCGATCTTCTAAATAACGCACACGATCAATTTGGTAAACATCCGAAAATGGCTTTAATCCCAATAAGAGCGATGCTTGTTTATTGGCTAATAGCGCTTTTGCCATCATCAGTTCCGTTTTTGGTACTCGGTTTTGTGCTAAAGCCATGTTGGTAAAATTCAGAGTTTGGGTTGGGTCGTAACGTATCGGCTCGGGAGAAATAAACCAACCTCGCCGATCTTCTCGGTAGATCTTGCCATCCGCTTCCAACAGAGACAAAGCCTCACGCAGGGTAACGCGTGTGGTATTAAACGACTCTGCAAGTTTTCGTTCAGAAGGTAATTTTTGACGAGGGGCAAGCATGCCAGCATCGATTTGTTCAACAATCACATCTTTAATTTTTACGTACTGCACAACATCCACTCCCAACCTAAATACGTGCATGCCAAATTCATAACAAACTGATACCGTATTATTTGCATTCTATGTCGAACAAGATTAATGTCATAGCCTGAATCGCAATAACATTGACGTTAATTTTTATACCGCCTAGCTTTTGGGCGGTATTTCTTTTTGGAGTATTAAAAATGTCAAACTTAGCACCTGTCTTAGTTTCAAGCCTTGATATGGACAGAATATCCGCATTACTGGATGGCATGCCTAAACTAACGCCAGAGTTAGAAAAGCTCGAGGCTGAGTTGGATAGAGCCACCATTGTCGCCCCGCAAGAGATGCCAAATAATGTGGTGAGCATGAATTCGACCGTACGCTTCAAGTTTATCGACAGTGATGAAGTGATCGAAAAAAATCTTGTGTATCCGCATGAAGTGAAAAGCAGTCAAGATATCTCTGTTTTTGCCCCAGTAGGCAGTGCATTGTTGGGCCTAGCTGTTGGTCAACAGCTAAGTTGGCCAATGCCAGGTGGTAGAGAAAGAGTGATTGAGATTCTTGATGTAGTTTATCAACCTGAGCGTGACGGTGAATTCAACCGCTAACGAATCGATTTGTTGGTGTGGAGGTCGATATCATCACTCCACACCCCAAGCCACATCATTGTAAATAATTATGCGACCAAAATATCTTTAAGCTCGTGCAATGAACGCACATGGTAGTGTGGCTCAATACCCTCAACAGCACTTGCGCCAGTAGAGTTTAGCCAACAGGTCTCAATACCAAAATTCAAGCCACCTAGAATATCGGAATGCGGGTTATCTCCTACCATCAATACACGATTTTTAGCAGGGTTGCCCATTTTGTCTAACGCGTAGGCAAAAATCCCGTGATCAGGTTTCGCTACACCAACCTCTTCTGAAATAATCACGTGGTCAAAGTATTCACTCATCCCCGTTCTTTGCAAACGAATCGCTTGAAGTTCGGTAAAACCATTAGTAATGATGCCAAGTTTCGCTCGACCTGTAAGGGCATCCAATAACTCTTTTGCTCCTGGTAGTGGAGTACAAATATCAGCCATGGCTTCAAGAAACGCGCTGTTTAATTCCGTGGTTGTCGTCGCGAGCTTTTCTGCCCACTCTGCAAAACGAGTATGCTTCAACTGCGCCGCCGTGATATCACCATTTTGGTAATCGACCCACAGTGGTTTGTTAACTTCTTGGTACTGCGCAAAATCTTGTTCAGTAAACAACACTCCTTTGCGCTCAAACATCAGCTGCATACCTTTGAAAGCATCAAAATGAAACAAGGTCTCGTCAGCGTCAAATAAAATCCAGTCGTACTTCATGATCTCTCCTCATAATGTTCGGGCTAGTTTAGATTGTTTTTAGTTAAATGATAATCTCTATCAGAAGAAACTTTTAAAATTCAATGTGATAACGAATCTAATCGTCCCTGTAATAAAAAAGGCTCCAATGAGCCTTTTCTTATGCTTAATATTGCAAATTATGATGCTTTTTCAGCTTCGTTAACCATAGAAAGCGCCAATGCTTCGGCCGCTTTAATACCATCAATGCCTGCTGATAAAATCCCGCCCGCATAACCTGCACCTTCACCTGCCGGATAAAAGCCTTTCAGGTTGATGCTTTGGAAATCTTTACCCCGTTTAATGCAAATGGGTGATGACGTGCGAGTTTCTACTCCAGTTAACAAACCATCCTCAGAGGCAAATCCTTTGATCTGCTTATCAAACGCTGGGATCGCTTCACGAATGGCTTCAATAGCAAAATCAGGCAACGCTTTTGAAATATCTGTCAACTTGATGCCGGGTGTAAAAGAGGGTTCGACATCACCTAACGCACTCGGATCACGACCTTGTAAAAAGTCACCAATTTTTTGTGCTGGTGCATCGTAGTTTTCGCCGCCAAGTTGATAAGCTCGTGATTCAAGTTCACGTTGGAAGCGCACGCCCGCTAGCGGATCACCGGGATAATCACGTTCAGGATCAATACCCACTACAATCGCACTGTTAGCATTACGTTCTGCGCGAGAATATTGGCTCATGCCATTGGTCACAACGCGCCCCTCTTCAGAAGTAGCCGCCACTACCGTGCCACCGGGGCACATGCAGAAGCTATAAACAGTGCGGCCATTCTTACAGTGGTGAACCAATTTGTAGTCCGCCGCGCCAAGAATGGGGTTACCCGCATTCGCACCAAAACGCGCTTCATCAATCATTGATTGTTTATGTTCAATACGGAACCCTACTGAAAAGGGTTTGGCTTCCATATAAACGCCACGTTCATGCAGCATTTCAAAGGTATCACGTGCGCTATGACCGACCGCAAGGACAACATGACGCGTTTTAATTTCTTCACCATTTGACAGCGTAAGCCCGGTAATTTGCCCTTCTTCGATGTGAATGTCATCAACACGAGTACTAAAACGAATTTCACCGCCTAATTCGATAATTTTGGCACGCATTTTTTCAATCATGGTCACCAATTTGAACGTGCCAATGTGCGGTTTGCTCACGTACATGATTTCAGCAGGTGCGCCCGCAGCGACAAATTCTGTAGTGACCTTACGACCATAGAAGTTAGGATCTTTCACTTGGCTATAGAGTTTTCCATCAGAAAAAGTTCCCGCTCCACCTTCGCCAAACTGCACGTTAGATTCAGTATTCAATGTACGTTTACGCCAAAAACCAAAGGTATCTTTGGTGCGTTCGCGCACTTCTTTACCACGCTCGACAATGATTGGGTTAAACCCCATTTGAGCAAGAATCAGTCCTGCGAATAGACCACAAGGGCCAAAGCCTATCACCACTGGGCGCTCAGTAAGATTCGCTGGCGCTTGAGCAACGAATTTGTACTCCATATCCGGCGTCACTTTCACATGCGGATCATCAGCAAACTGAGCAAGCAACTCTGTTTCATTCTCCACGCTCACATCTAGCGTGTAAATCAGCATGATTTTCGTTTTCTTACGAGCATCGTAGCCACGTTTAAACATATTGAATGAAAGAACTTGTTCATCAGCAATACCAAGTTTTTCAGTAATAGCAGCAAAAATTGCCCCTTCCTCGTGGTCCAAAGGAAGTTTAATTTCGGTTAAACGTATCATGTCGGTGTCTCGTTTTAGTCGGTGTCTTAGCCAAAGCCGCAAGCGGCCCGCTCACAATGGCGCGCATTTTACGGGAAATGGCGTTATCTGTCATACTAAATCCCGAATTCATCACACGTTACGCTAGATATTCATAGCGTTGGATGTTGAAATTTAACTTGGGATGCGTATTATCCCCATTCTTCATTTTTGACTAACTAAGAGCTGATCATCATGGCGTTTGTCGTAACGGATAATTGCATCCAATGTAAATTTACTGACTGTGTCGCGGTATGCCCTGCAGATGCCTTTCACGAAGGTCCCAATTTTATGGTGATCAACCCCATTGAATGCATTGATTGCGGTTTATGTGTTCCTGAATGTGCAGCTCAAGCTATCTTTCAAGAAGATGAACTCCCAGAAGATCAGAAGATTTACATCGAACTCAATGCTGAGCTTGCCGATATATGGCCGGTGCAAACCGAAGTCAGACCAGCCATGGATGATGCTGAAAAATGGAATGGCGTGCCAAACAAACTGGGGATGTTAGAGAAGTAGTCTTTTCTTTTTATAACTAGCGTTATAAAAAAAGCGCAAACACGGCATCCGTTATCACGCTTTTTGACGACAATCCAAAGCAACAACTTTTAAGCTTTACTTATTGACCGAGTGATCTTGGTTTGATCTAGTGATGTTGGCGGCGCAGGTTATCCAAAATAATACCCGTAGCCATTGCTACGTTAAGTGACTCTGCTCCCCCGAAGGCGGGAATGGTGATTTTGTCGGTGACATATTGAGCCACTTCGGCACGAATACCATGCGATTCACTGCCCATCAATAAAATCCCTTCTGCTGCAAATTTCGTATGATGTACGCTCTCACCTTCTAAAAAAGCCCCATAAACAGGTAGATTTGAACTCTGTAAATAAGCACTCAAATCCACTTGGCTCACCGTAACACGCCCAAAGCTACCCATGGTGGCACTGATGGTCTTGGGATTGTATGGATCGGCGCAATCGTGGCTAGCGACAATGTGTTTAATGCCATACCAATCAGCGACACGGATAATCGTCCCTAAATTACCGGGGTCAGAAACACCATCGAGAGCGATCATCAATCCTTTTGCTTCAGGCACCGTCACTTCGGGGATCTCAACGACGGCGATTGCCGCATTATTGCTCACCAAAGTGCTGGCTTTGGTTAAGTCATCTAATGTGGCCTCAATGCATTCAAAAACACTAAGCTCAACGCGGTTTTGTGCGATAAACTCCGCAGTGGCAAAAACCTGCTTTACCGTCAGTTGGCTGTTAATCAATTCCAACACGTTCTTTTCGCCTTGCACTAAAAACAGGCCATGAGCCTTGCGCTGTTTCTTTTGGCCTAAAGCACGAAGTAGTTTCAGTTGGTTTTTTGAAATCATAAAATATCCGCAGTGAGGTAAGGTTGGCCTAGTAAAAACGCCGCATTATAGAGTAAAGGCCGTCAGAGCTAAAGCAGTGTAAGTCGAGTTTCAATACCATATGTTCAGTTACTAACAAACAAGGAAATCCATATGAAACGTTTTCTTCCCTCTTCCGTTATGTTAACCCCCTTTGTCGTCAAGCATTATGATCAACAAGATAGTGATCAACTTGAAGATGATCATCATAAAGAGCCCAACGACAATGACACAAAAGAGAACGAAGAATCGAGCTAAAAGCTCAGACATTAGTTTATAATCCACTCATCAAATAACTTTACAACCCATTTTTTGACGTTATTATCGCGACGCAAACGTTTTCCCAACCCGTACAATACTAAATAATGAGGGTTTTATGCTGCCTGATATTGAAATTTGCCGCGCCACTTCATTAACCTCCATAGAGGCTATCGCTAACAAAGCAGGATTCACCGCCAGCGAATTCCACAGCCAAGGCCGCTTTAAGGCGAAAATTTCATTAAGTTGCCTTGAACGTTTGCAAACACAAACGGTTGGAAAGTTAATCCTTGTGACTGCCATTACCCCAACGCCATTAGGGGAAGGAAAAACCGTCACGACCATCGGCCTATCACAAGGAATGGCAAAATTGGGTCATTCGGTGATGGCATGTATTCGTCAACCCTCAATGGGACCAATCTTTGGTGTTAAGGGCGGAGCCGCTGGCGGCGGTTATTCACAAGTGGCACCAATGGAAGAGCTCAATTTGCATCTCACTGGCGATATCCACGCCGTCACAGCCGCGCATAACCTAGCGGCAGCGGCGATAGATGCCCGGATCTATCACGAACAGCGCCTTGGTTATGACGATTTCGAGCAGCGCACCGCAATGAAAGCACTGCGTATCGACCCGAATAATGTGGTTTGGAAGCGAGTGATGGATCACAACGATCGCGCATTGCGCATGGTTACCGTTGGCCGAAATGAAACGGATAAATCAATCAATGGCTTTGAGCGTGAAGATGGTTTTGATATTTCAGCGGCTTCTGAGCTGATGGCGATTCTTGCCTTAGCCAAAAACTTAAACGATCTGCGTCAACGGATTGGGCGGATTGTCGTCGCCTATAGCCACCATGGTACACCGATTACCACTGAAGATTTGCAAGTCGCTGGGGCGATGGCTGTCAGTATGAAAGAGGCGATTGAACCTACATTAATGCAAACGTTAGAAGGCGTACCGACACTGATTCACGCCGGGCCTTTTGCCAATATCGCGCACGGTAACTCTTCTATTATCGCCGATGACATCGCCACAAGGTTAGCCGAATTTACTGTAACAGAAGGCGGCTTTGGCTCTGATATGGGATTTGAAAAGGCGTGCAATATTAAAGCTGCGACATCTGGGAAAGCGCCAGATTGCGCCGTTATCGTCACCACACTTCGCGGCTTAAAAGCGAACTCTGGTCTGTATGAATTGCGTCCCGGTCAGCCAGTTCCCGACACTCTATTTCAGCCAGACCATGCCGCGTTGGTGTCCGGTTTTGAAAATCTCAAATGGCATATTGAAAATGTGAGTAAGTATGGAATACCCGCCGTAGTTGCCATTAACCGCTTTCCACAAGACAGCCAAGAAGAGCTTGAGCAGCTCGCCATGATGATTCACGCACTACCTTATAAGGTTGAGGTTGCACTGAGTGAAGGTTTTGCTCTTGGAGGCGAAGGGACGACTGAGCTTGCTTCCAAAGTCATTAAGCAGTGTCAAAAAGTGAGTACGTTCACACCGTTATACCAAGCACAGCAGACGATCGAAGATAAGATCAACGCCGTAGCGAAAAAGGGCTATGGCGCGGCAAGCGTCACTTTTAGTGATAAAGCACAACGTCAAATGCACAACATGCAAGAGCAAGGTTACGGGAAACTTGCTGTCTGTTTGGCGAAGACGCCGCTTTCAATTTCAACCAACGCTGCGATTAAAGGTGCACCAAAAGGTTTTGATGTACCGATTCGCGAATTAAAGCTCTGTGCGGGTGCTGGCTTTATCTACGCACTATGCGGCAACGTGATGACCATGCCTGGCCTTCCTGAAAAACCCGCCTTCATGTATTTAGACATTGATTCTAAAGGAAATATTATCGGCCTAACCTGATATTATTGTTCGAAATTAACCTTTCTGAGCGCAAATCTTCGGGCTCAGAAAGGCTTTCTTCACGCTATTTGTTTTCTTTCTCTGTAATTTTTTGCGCTTTTCACCGTTCTTTACCAGTATCAATAAAAAATAAGTAAGGTCGGTTATGAAACGTTTTACTCCCTTTATATTCTCAATAGCGCTTATTGTGCCTATTCTGTTTTCGCTATTTAGCCAAGCAGAAACTCAGCCTAAAACCATGCCCAGCATTGGTAATCAGCAAATCGCGACATTAGCTGGGGGCTGTTTTTGGTGTACAGAATCTGATCTTGAAAAACTCAACGGTGTCATTAGCGTTGTCTCTGGTTATGCGGGTGGCAGCCTTGAAAATCCAACCTATAAACAGGTCTCATCAGGAAAATCGGGCCACATTGAAGTGATTCAAGTGACCTTTGATCCACAAGTTGTCAGCTACGAGAATGTATTGGATCATTTTTTCCGCCACATTGATCCGACAGATGATCAAGGCTCGTTTGTTGATAGAGGCCCACAGTATCGGCCTGCCATTTTTTATCACAACAGTGAACAGAAGCAGACCGCGCAGCGCTTTATGCAAGAAATCAATGCGCTAGGGATCTTCAAAAAGCCGCTCAAAACAGAGCTGATTCAATACAACCAATTTTGGCCTGCTGAAGAGTACCACCAAGATTTTTATAAAAAGAGCAAAGTACGTTACACCTACTATCGTCATGCTTCCGGACGTGATCAATATCTTGATACCATCTTCGGTAAAGATCGTAATGAGCATCCAAAAACCTTACGTCAATTGATCGAAGCGCAAAACATGCAAAACATGCAAAACATGCAAAACAACGTTAAGGTATACACCAAACCTTCTAATGAAAAGATACGCGCCAAATTGACTGATTTGCAATATTACGTGACGCAAGAAGAAGGTACTGAACGCGCATTTAACAATGAGTATTGGGATAACAAAGCCGATGGTATTTATGTCGATGTGGTCAGCGGAGAGCCATTATTCTCTTCTACCGACAAATACCGTTCTGGTACAGGCTGGCCCAGTTTTACTCGGCCAATTAATGAAGCATATATTGCGACCAAAAGCGATTCTCGGCTTTTTTATACCAGAACCGAAGTGCGCAGCCGTTTTGCAGATTCTCACCTAGGCCATGTCTTTGAGGATGGACCAGCACCAACCGGCTTACGCTACTGCATGAACTCTGCCGCGATGCGATTTGTACCAAAAGAGGCGATGCAAGCTGAGGGCTATGGCGAGTACTTGGTTCTGTTTAAATAAAATTTGGCTCTGTTTCAATAAAGCGTGCATGGTAAAACGAAAAAGCCCTCGGCTTCACTTGCGAGGGCTTTTTTAGTTGATCAACGTTAATCGATGGACTCAACTGAGATTCGATTAATGTAAACCATGGAAAAATTCGGCGCGGGTGGCAGGGTTAGATTTAAAAATACCGCCTAATGCTGTGGTGGTCGTTTCACTGGTCGCATCCATAACACCACGTGACTTAACACAGTAATGAGTGGCATCAATGGTGACCGCGACATCGTCTGAACCGAGTAAGGTTTGCAAAGCCACCAGAATCTGCTGTGTCATTCGCTCTTGAACTTGGGGGCGCTGAGCAAAAAAACGTACAATACGGTTAATCTTAGAAAGACCAATTATCTTGCCTCTTGGGATATACGCCACCGCAGCTTTACCATCGATAGTCACAAGATGATGCTCACAGGTACTGGTCACGGTAATCTCTTTTACACGCACCATTTCACTGACGTTCATCTTGTTTTCGATCACAGTAATTTTGGGGAAGTTTTGATAATCGAGGCCGGAAAACACTTCATCCACATACATTTTCGCAATTCGATGGGGCGTCTCTTCTAAACTGTCGTCGGTCAGGTCAAGACCGAGTAGTGTGAGGATCTCACGCATATGGTGTTCGATTTTTTCTTTCTTTTCTTCACGAGTAACCTCATTTGGACGCATAGGCGTTTCCAAACCTCGGCTCTCTAGCGCATCTTTGACCAACTTTGCTGATTCGCTAAGACCTAGCATTCCGATTCCTCTTACTTTTTACCCCTTTCGGATGGCAGACAAGGATACTCGGAATTTTGAATAATTACATCCATATTTTAAGGATGGTCATTATTGCCCGTAAGCAATGTATGATAAAGTCCTCGCAAAGAAAAAAGCTATAGGAACCGACCATGGGCTGTTGTGATTCACCGGGCTTAATGCCTATCGAACAAGCGTTAGAGACAATGCTAGCGAATATCAAACCCATCCAAACGACGCTGAAACTACCGCTAGCCGACGCGTTAGGCTATGTGTTGGCCGAAGAGTTACTCTCACCCATTTTTGTGCCGCCTTTCGATAACTCAGCGATGGATGGATACGCTATTCGATTAGCTGACCTGCAACAGTCAACCACCCTGCCGCTGGCTGGCAAATCTTTTGCCGGTCTTCCATTTGAAGGGCCGTGGCCAGCCAACAGTTGCGTGAGAATTATGACTGGCGCGAAAATTCCAGCTGGTTGCGACGCGGTGATCATGCAAGAGCAAACGACCGAAAACGAAAATGGTATCTGCTTTCTACAGCCGAATGCAAAGCCTCAGCAAAATATTCGCCCCACTGGTGATGACATCAAACAAGGCGATGTAGTGCTACATAAAGGGGCTCGCTTGACTTCGCGTGATATCCCAATGATTGCCACACTCGGCATCAGCCATGTGACCGTTTTTCGTAAACCTAAAGTGGCCTTTTTCTCAACTGGAGATGAGCTAAAACCACTCGGTGAACCTCTTGCTGAGGGGCAAATCTATGACAGTAATCGTTATGGCATTAAACCATTAATTGAGAATTTTGGTTGTGAAGCGATTGATCTTGGGATCATTGCTGATTGCCCTGCCACTTTAAAAGCTACCTTCGATAAAGCTCAACATTTGGCCGATGTGGTTATTACTTCTGGCGGCGTAAGTGTAGGCGAAGCTGACTATACCAAAGATATTTTGCAAGAACTCGGAGAAATCGGTTTTTGGAAACTGGCAATAAAACCGGGCAAACCGTTTGCATTTGGAACATTAGATCATGCTTGGTTCTGTGGCTTACCTGGCAACCCCGTCTCAGCCGTATTAACCCTATACGTCTTGGTGCAACCTATGCTGGCTAAATTGGCTGGACACACTCAGTGGAAAGCACCGGAGTCCATTCCAGCCATCACTAAAAATGCCTTTAAAAAATCACCGGGCCGTACTGACTACCAACGCGGTATTTACACAATTGAAAATGGCCAGTTTGTTGTTGAAACTACCGGAAACCAAAGTTCGGGGGCATTTCGTTCGATGAGTCTCGCCAACTGTTTTGTGGTGTTAGAACAAGATCGTGGCCGAGTGGAAGTGGGCGAAACCGTCAATATCCAACTTTTTAATCCCAGCTTGTATTAAGGATCACTATGGAGATCCTATCTGATCAAGAGCTACTGCGTTACAACCGACAAATCATTCTCAAACAGTTTGATTTTGAAGGACAAGAAGCACTTAAACAAAGCTCTATTTTAATTCTTGGCGCAGGAGGATTGGGCTGCGCTGCAAGCCAATACCTTGCCACGGCAGGTGTTGGTTCACTCACGCTCATCGATGATGATGTGGTTGAGCTCTCTAATTTACAGCGCCAAGTGCTGCATAGCGATGCCGATATTGGACGTAAAAAAGTGGACTCAGCGGCAGAGTCACTGCGTATGCTTAACCCGTATTTAACGGTAAATACCGTTGATCAACGCCTTGAAGATGCACAATTGAAAGCATTAATTGAACAGCATTCTTTAGTGCTGGATGCATCAGATAACCTTGATACTCGTAACCAATTGAATAAACTCTGCTTTCAAACTAAAACACCACTGGTATCTGGTGCCGCGATTCGTATGGAAGGGCAAGTCAGCGTGTTTATGTATCAGCACCCAGACGAGCCCTGTTACCAATGTTTAAGCGCTCTTTTTGGTAGTAACGTACTCACTTGCGTCGAAGCGGGCGTAATGGCCCCTGTCGTCGGGATTATTGGCGCGGTACAAGCTATGGAAGCGATCAAAGTGATCGCTCAATATGGGCAGGTAAAACAAGGCAAAATTTTGATGTTGGACGCTCTTTCAATGACGTGGAGAGAAATGAACTTAATCAAACTCGCTCACTGCCAGACTTGCCAGTAAATGAACGACAAAGACTCAATAATGTCTTTCTCGTTCGTCCACCGCATCAGCCCACACAATAGGAGAGTTAAACTCATGTCACCACTCGTCTCCCCCCAATGGCTAGCACAAAAGTTAGGCGACCCGCGCACCGTTATTCTTGATTGCAGTATTGAATTCCAAATTCCCAGTGAAACTGAGAAAGATACTCTGCATAACATTCCCGGCGCTCGGCGCTTTGATTATGATGGTGAATTCTGTGACCTACAATCGCCACTACCTCATATGATGCCTAGTGAAGAACGCTTTAATCAATTAGGACAATCGATCGGTTTAAACCACGATTCGATCGTCGTTGTCTATGACAATAGCGGAACGTTTGCATCACCGAGGGCATGGTGGATGCTCAAAGCAATGGGACATGCGTCGGTATACGTTCTTGATGGTGGATTAACAGAATGGAAACGCCAAGGTTTACCCGTTGTAAAAGAGTACACACATGCCTTTAAACACGGAAACTTCCATGGCACGCTCGATCCTCGCTATTTTGTGAACGCAGACTATGTGCTTGCACAAATAGAGAACCCAGAGAGCTTAACTGTTGATGCACGTTCACAAGCCCGTTTTTTGGGTCAAGTGAAAGAACCAAGAGAAGGCGTGCGCAGCGGCCATATTCCTCACTCTATTTGCTTACCTTTTACAGAGTTGATGAATGGGCATAAGCTTAAATCACCGCAAGATCTACAACCTATTATGCAAGCGACGCTGGCTGCTGGAAAAGAGCAATACATTTTCAGTTGTGGCTCAGGCGTAACCGCCTGTATTGTGCTGCTGGCTGCGCAAATTTGCGGCTACGAAAAACTGTGCGTTTACGATGGTTCGTGGACAGAATGGGGGCAGCGCACTGAGCTGCCTATTGAGCTTTAGCCTCTGAATCAATCCCCACCGTCGTGGGAATTGATTCAGAGGCTAAAGGATTATATAGGTTAAATTCAAATTGACGATTCTGTGACGGTTTGTATCTGCTCATCTAAATTCAATACCGTTAACGCGTTGCTTACGCTGGTGGCAATCACATCAATTGCACCGGTGCGTAGCGCCCCAAGCAGCGCTAAAGGTTTGCTGTTTTCAGCCGCGATAGCGATCACCTCAGCAATCGGTCGAAATTCGTCAATCCCTAACCCAATCACACGATCGCTCATCACCGTATTGGCAGCTTTACCGTGGATATCAAAAAAATCATAACCAGCGAAATCCCCCACCACACCTTGCTGTAAACGCGACTGCACCACTTCATCGGCGGTAAACCAACCGAGATCGACCATGTAGCTGTTTTCACTCATATCCCCAATACCCACTAACGCAATGTCTGCCTTACGTGCTAAATCTAAGGTTTGTTTGACGGTTGCATTTTGCATAAATGCTAATTTTTGTTCGCGATTTTCAGCATAGGCAGGCGCATAAAGCGTTTCAGAGCTTCCACCGTATTTTTTGGCCAGTTGCCGACAGATATGATCCGCATTAAACATCCCACCCCTTGGGTGAATGCCACCAATACTACAGACAAACTTACACTCTCGCGGTGTGATCACGCCAATATGATGCGCCACGGCCGATACATTTCGGCCTTGACCAACGGTCACAACCATGCCGTTTTTTAGCGTACTGGTCAGGTAATTGGAAACCAACCCCGCCACTTGTTGGCGCTGCAACTCTTCGCTAGGTTGGTCAAGTGCAACCAGCGCACGTTTTACGCCAAAGCGTTCAATCAGTCGCTGCTCAATTTTGGCGCTAAAAACAGGGTGATATTTCACCGTAATTTCGACAATCCCTTCATCGCGTGCCTGTTTAAGCATTCGCCCTACTTTGGCTCGTGAAAGAGAAAACTTTTTCGAGATCTCTTCTTGAGTTGCACCATCTTGGTAATAAGCCACTGAAATTTCAGTTAATAAGTCAGTATTTTCGATAGAAATGTCTTGATTGGGAGTGGTCATACGGGATCTCATGGTCAATATTGTGCGCAGAATAACGACAATTGAGCATTTGCTCATTGACCTAGCATAGGTTAAGCCTCATTTACTTTGCAACATTTGCTCACGGAAATTACATTTTCTCACTCTGATCAATGCACAGTAACGTTCGCTTTCAACCCTTGATAAATCTAAGCAAACGTTTATTTGTCAGCACTTAGATTAATTCACAAAAAAATAGTTGATTGATATCACTATAACCTCAGAACAGCGATTGACTTTCCCAGTGGATAAGATAAATATGGCTATATCATTTACTCAACGATCGAGCAAATGTTCAACGCAAATGTTCGGTCGCTGGAAATAATTGAGTTAGCTTTTCTGGCATGTGTAAGACATGACTATGTGATTGCTAACCCGCTTGCAAATGCCCAGCAAACTCAAAATCTGGCTTGGCCCAAAGAAATAGGATGATCGATATGAGCAATAAATTAGAGCAACTTCGTAAAATGACGACTGTTGTTGCTGACACTGGTGAAATTGACGCAATCAAAAAATACCAACCAGAAGATGCGACCACTAACCCATCTCTCATTCTTAAAGCGGCTCAAATTGCAGAATACGCGCCACTGATTGATGCTTCTATCGCATACGCAAAAACACAGAGCTCAGACAAGGCTCAACAAGTTCAAGATACTTGTGACATGCTTGCTGTCAATATCGGTAAAGAGATCCTAAAAACGATTCCGGGCCGTATTTCTACCGAGGTCGATGCTCGCCTCTCTTATGATATGGAAGGTAGCGTGACAAAAGCGCGCCAACTGATCAAAATGTACAACGATGCTGGCATTACTAACGACCGTATTTTGATCAAGCTGGCTTCAACTTGGGAAGGTATTCGCGCAGCAGAGATCCTTGAAAAAGAAGGCATCAACTGTAACCTGACTCTATTATTCTCCTTTGCTCAAGCACGCGCGTGTGCAGAAGCAGGCGTATTCCTGATTTCTCCATTCGTCGGCCGCATTATGGATTGGTATAAAGCCAAAGAAGGCCGTGATTTTGCACCGCAAGAAGATCCTGGTGTATTGTCCGTGACTGCTATTTACAATTACTACAAAGAGCATGGCTACAAGACAGTCGTGATGGGCGCAAGCTTCCGTAATATCGGTGAAATTTTAGAGTTAGCAGGCTGTGATCGTTTGACTATTGCCCCTTCTTTACTGGCAGAACTCGAAGCAGCTGAAGGTGAAGTGGTTGAAAAACTGGTTGACTCTCAAGGTAACAAAGAACGCCCTGCAGCAATGACCCATGCAGAGTTCCTATGGGAACATAACCAAGACCCAATGGCCGTAGAAAAATTAGCGGAAGGCATCCGTAATTTTGCCATTGACCAAGGCAAACTTGAAGTCATGATTGCAGCCAAGTTGTAATCCACTTACGAATTAAAATTTGGGGAACGATTAACGTTCCCCTTTCCTTTCTAACTCTATTATTTGTCGGTAATTATTATGGAACGTAAACAATTAGCCAATGCCATCCGTGCTCTTAGTATGGACGGTGTTCAACAAGCTAACTCTGGTCACCCTGGTGCACCGATGGGTATGGCCGATATCGCTGAAGTGCTTTGGCGTAGTCACTTAAACCACAACCCACAAAACCCACAATGGGCTGACCGCGACCGTTTTGTGCTGTCAAACGGCCACGGCTCAATGCTGATTTACTCTTTATTGCACCTGAGCGGTTACGCGCTGTCGATTGATGATTTGAAAAACTTCCGTCAATTGCACTCAAAAACACCGGGTCACCCAGAATACGGTTACGCGCCGGGCATTGAAACCACCACGGGCCCACTAGGCCAAGGTATTACCAATGCGGTCGGCATGGCGATGGCTGAAAAAGCACTGGCGGCGCAGTTCAACAAACCGGGTCACGACATCGTTGACCACTTCACTTATGTGTTCATGGGTGATGGTTGTTTGATGGAAGGCATCTCGCACGAGGCGTGTTCTCTGGCGGGCACACTGGGCCTTGGCAAACTGATTGCGTTTTGGGATGACAACGGCATCTCTATCGATGGTCATGTGGAAGGCTGGTTCTCTGATGACACGCCAAAACGTTTTGAAGCGTACGGCTGGCATGTTATTGCTGCGGTTGATGGCCATAACGCTGAAGCGATTAATGCCGCGATTGAGGCTGCAAAAGCAGACCCTCGTCCAACCTTGATTTGCACCAAAACCATCATCGGTTTTGGTTCGCCAAATAAAGCGGGCTCACACGACTGTCACGGTGCCCCTTTAGGCGCTGAAGAAATCAAAGCAGCGCGTGAATTCCTGGGTTGGTCGCATGCACCTTTCCACATCCCTGCCGACATTTACGCGCAGTGGGATGCCAAAGAAGCTGGCCAAGCGAAAGAAACCGATTGGAACGCCAAGTTTGAAGCCTACGCCGCCGCTTACCCAGCCGAAGCCGCTGAGTTCAAACGCCGCGTAAATGGCGAGTTGCCAGCAGAATGGGAAGCGAAAACGAGTCAAATTATCGCTGACCTTCAAGCTAACCCAGCCAATATTGCGTCACGTAAAGCGTCACAAAATGCGCTGGAAGCGTTTGGTAAAATGCTGCCAGAATTTATGGGCGGCTCGGCAGACTTGGCACCGTCCAACCTCACCATGTGGTCGGGCTCTCAATCGCTCACGGCGGAAGATTTCTCGGGTAACTACATTCACTATGGTGTGCGTGAATTCGGTATGACTGCCATCATGAATGGTATCGCGCTGCACGGTGGCTTCGTTCCTTACGGCGCAACCTTCCTGATGTTTATGGAATACGCCCGTAATGCAATGCGAATGGCCGCGCTGATGAAGATTCAGAACATTCAAGTGTACACGCACGACTCTATCGGGTTGGGTGAAGATGGCCCAACCCATCAACCGGTTGAGCAAGTGGCTTCACTGCGTTTGACACCAAACATGAGCACATGGCGTCCGTGTGACCAAGTGGAATCAGCCGTCGCATGGAAGTTGGCGATTGAGCGTAAAGATGGCCCATCAGCGCTGATTTTCTCTCGTCAAAACCTAGCGCAGCAACCACGCAGTGAAACGCAAGTTGCGGATATCGCGAAAGGTGGTTACATCCTAAAAGAGTGCGCGGGTCAGCCTGAGCTTATCCTGATTGCCACTGGCTCTGAAGTTGAACTGGCGGTAAAAGCTGCAGAGCAACTTACAGCTGAAGGTAAGAAAGTGCGCGTAGTTTCGATGCCATCGACCGATGCGTTTGATAAACAAGACGCAGCCTACCGCGAAGCCGTACTACCAGCAGCCGTGACTAAGCGTATCGCTATTGAAGCAGGTATCGCGGATTTCTGGTACAAGTACGTTGGTTTTGGCGGCAAGATCATCGGTATGACTACCTTTGGTGAGTCAGCACCGGCGGATCAACTGTTCAAAATGTTCGGCTTTACGACTGAAAACGTGGTGAAACAAGCACAAGAACTGCTTGCTTAAGTCTTCTTATTTTTAATGCAAAAGCCCAGCGAGTCATTCGCTGGGCTTTTTTGAGCTTGTCGCGTGTGAAAAGAGATACATCACTTAAAAGGCATGCCACCAAAAGGCATAACTTAATTATTGGAAACAATAAATAACACTTCCACACGACGGTTACATGCTTTACCTGCATTGGTTTTATTCGTACAAGCCGGAACGTATTCACCATATCCACGGGTAAAAATAGAGTCCATCGCCACATTACTTTTCACTAAAGTGTTCTTTACCGCTTTCGCTCGACGTTCAGACAAACCATCATTAAAAGTTGGCGCTCCACTACTGTCCGTATGGCCATCAATCACAATATCAATACCGGGTTCTGAGGCTAAATAACGTCCCATCATAGTAAGCCAGTCACCAGAACCAGAGGAGACGGTGGACGAGCCCGTTTCAAATTTCACCGTATCTTTCAATTTAACCATAATGTGGTTACCCGGGAGAACCTCGTAATCAACGCCATTCTTCAATAAAAAACTTTGCAAAGAATCATAACTACTCACGCGCTGCTGTCCCATCGGGCCTTGAACACCTGTTGAAGCAATCTTCGGCGCATAGCCCCATTCAGGGTAGAGCACGTCAAAATCACCTTTTGGCGCTGCATCCAATAGATTGTCGCTAAACATCCGATCTGCGGTGGCTAATGTTCCACACCCCGTTAACAACATCAATAACGGTAAGGCTAAATACTTCATTCAAGCATCACTCCATTCTCTTACTACCTAAACTGTATCGGCCAAGACTGTAAAACTTTATATATATTTGGTAGCAATTTCGTCGTTGTTTCTGTTTTCCTTGTCACGGTAAGCCGTTAGAATTCAAGTATTCTTTTTTAACTCAATACTCGTTATGAAAAAAAACACACGCTATTGGTTGGCTCTCATCACAACACTACTGATTCTAGCAGGCTGCGGTGACAACACTACGCCACAAAAAGGGAAACAATATGATGAGCTTCCCGTAAGTCTTGCAACATACCGCCTGCCAGCCGTCACGGAAGTGTTTTCGCTGACTTGCGGACACTGTCGTTCAATGGAAAAGGTCATCCCAGAGCTAGAGAAAATAACAGGCGAAACATTTGGTAAACTGCATGTCACCTTTAACGAAGGCGCACAGATTGGAGCCATGATTTACTATTCAGCCGTGATGCAACTGGGAGCAATTCCCGATCATGCCATGATGGAACAGCTATTTTCGGTCGTGCAAATGGATCAAGAAGTAACGTTAAGTGAGCGTAAAGAAGCGATTGATTTGGCCTTCAGCCAGCGAGGGCTAATCAGCCCGTATTCGTTAGATGATGAGCAGCAAAAACAGTTATTCCAAGAGATTCAGCTCGCTGATGATATTTCAGTAAAAGGCCAAATCAATGCCGTTCCAACCTTTATTGTGAAAGGCAAATATTTAGTCATCACCTCCGGTCATAAAGATGTAGCAGATATCGCGAATACCATCTCATATTTATTGACTCACCCCTAATCCACAAGGCTTTAAAAATATGTCTAAATTTGTATTTCCAATTATTATTTTTTTACTGGCTGGCTTTTTTATCTATCGTACGTGGAATAACCACAAAATTGCCGATGAAAATTTTGCTAAAGGCCAAGCGTTTTTGGCTGAAAATACTCAGCAAGATGGCGTGATAACAACCGAAAGTGGCCTACAATATCTCGTACTCCAACAAGGTACTGGCACCGTTCATCCGAAAGCCAACAGTCGTGTAAAAGTGCATTATCACGGTACTTTACTTGACGGTTCGGTGTTTGATAGCTCGGTTGAACGTAACGACCCGATTGTGTTTGGTTTGAAGCAGGTGATTCAAGGCTGGCAGGAAGGCCTACAACTGATGGTGGAAGGACAAAAAATGCGCCTGTTCATACCCAGTAATTTAGGTTATGGCAAAAGTGGCAGCGGCCCTATCCCACCGGCATCCGTACTAATTTTTGATGTGGAATTAATTGAAATCCAGTAAAGCGGTGTTGAGCCGCATTACGCGGCTCTATTCTTGAGAAGGGACTGGATAAAACACCAGTTTTCCTTCCTCTACCATCACACAATCCATTCCTCCAGCGTGAGCGGCTTGTTTACCCAAATGAGTATCTTCAAACACCACACAATGCTTAGGTTCGAGATCTAATAAAAAGGCTGCACGCAAAAATGTATCTGGATTCGGTTTATGGTTTTCAACATCAGACGCCGTTACTACAGCATCAAAGCGATTTAATAGCCCAGACTTTTTAAGCAATGCGAGTGCACTTTGCCTTTGGCTTCCAGTCCCAATCGCAAGCTTCTTTTTACCATAAAACTGCTCAACAACTTCATGAGTACAAGAAATTACCTCGCCACTATTTTCGATAGAAGAAAATGCCGCCATTTTAAATTGAGCGACCAGCTCTGGCACCAATTTGAGATCGTGCAGCTTATTGATTTGTGAAACGATTTTAGCGCTAGGCATGCCACCTAAACTGTGCAACCACTGTTCTGAGAATGGGAAGCGAAAATGTTGCGCTGTTTTTGACCAAGCCTCTAAATGCGCTGGCATGGTGTCAAGCAACGTACCATCCATATCAAAAATAAGTCCTTGGTAATTTTCTAATTCAATCATGTTTACAGAGCGCCTCTAACAAATTCTATGGGAATCAACAAAATAAAAGTTCCAATATTGTGTCACGATAATGAATGTAATTTATATTTTTACGTTCATTGATATACGCTTCATTTAATCCTAACATTCTAATTAAACATACTAATAATTACATTTTCATCAATTATTGTCATTTTACTTAGGTGTATAATCTCATGAGTATCAAACAAAAATTATATTCACTGGGTGCTATTGCGGTTATCGGGGTTCTGGTAATGTTAGCCACTACCACACATTTTTCCCAAACCACCGAAACGCTCAATCAAGCCATTAACTTAGTCGATAAACTTGAAATTAGACTGCTCAATTTGCGGCGCAATGAGAAAGATTTTCTTCTGCGAAGCGACGTGAAATACCTTGAAACCTTTAAAAAAAACAGCACTCTTTTTTTAGATCTGGAACAGCAACTTTCCCTCATTCTGTTAGATCGAGATCTCCCCTCTAGTAGCCAACTCCGACAAGATCTTTTGGCTTATAAACAAGGTTTTGAAAAATTGGTGCAGGCTTATAGCCTATACGGATTAAATGAAAAATCCGGCCTTTTAGCCACTTATTTACAAGCATTGGAAACCATAAAACCTAATGCTGATGATGCATTACTTTTAGAGCTGATGGCGTTTGATCAAAGCGTGCACGTTGGAGAGCTGCAAAACAGCGCAGTGACTAACCGTTTTCCGGCATTAGCACAGGCCGCCCAACAGCTTGTCGATCAGAAAAAAGTGATTGGTTTGAAATATAATCAAGGGCTACTTGGTGAAGTACGTAACCTTTCTCATAATGTTGAACAACAGTTTGTTACCTTTTCTGAAGTGTTAAATAAAGAGATTACAAGTATTGAGCAAGAACTTAACTATGTGAAACAAGGGCT
The DNA here is from genome assembly GCF_963888765.1 of Vibrio sp. B7. NCBI lineage: Bacteria > Pseudomonadati > Pseudomonadota > Gammaproteobacteria > Vibrionales > Vibrionaceae > Vibrio > Vibrio sp. B7. The sequence goes on along the minus strand of NZ_CAWPKR010000036.1, from coordinate 223,793 downwards.
CAGTGCGTTAGTGATCGTGCTAATCCTTGGCTTTATTCTCCAAATAGCGCGCTCCATTAACGTGCAAGTGAGTAAGTTGTTGTCAGTGATGCAAATGATTTCAAACAGCAACAACATCAGTTTGCGTGTTGAACTGACTGGCCGCAACGAGTTGGTATCGATCGCAACTTATTTTAATACCTTACTCGATAAGTTCGAAACTCTTATCGCTGGCTCTCAAACAAAGTCTCACCAGCTATCGAACAGTACATCAAGTATGCATAACGAATTAGAAGATGTGATTGAACAGTTTCACGTTCAGGCTGACCACACCACGACAATGGCAACGGCCGTTCAAGAAATGGTGTCCACCATCAGCGAAATTTCAGAAAGTACCAGTGTAGCGGTAGAAGGTGTACACAAAGCCGCGCACAATGCTCAGCAAGGGCGTTTGGTGGTGGAATCAACGGTAAAAAATGTCGATGAACTCTCACGAACATTGGAAAAAAGTCAAATCTCCATCGCCTCATTGAACAAGCATGTCGAACAAATTGGCGGTGCTGTTAACATCATTCAAGGTATCGCAGAGCAGACCAATTTACTGGCATTAAATGCCGCGATTGAAGCCGCTCGCGCCGGAGAACAAGGCAGAGGCTTTGCTGTGGTCGCCGATGAAGTCCGCGCACTTGCCAGCCGCACGCATCAGTCAACGGAAGAGATCACCAATGTCGTTTCTGCAATTCAAAGCCAAATGAGCACCGTTGTCACTGATATTGCACAATGCAACACTCAAGGCCATGCGACGCTAACGGCTTCAGGAGAACTGGATAATAGTTTACGTCAGATTCTCTCTGACATGGAAATGATACAAAGTAACTCTGAGCGAATCGCCTCTGCAATTGAAGAACAAGGCATTGTGATGAACCAAGTCAGTGAATCGATCACCGAACTTAACTCTATCTCTGATAATAATATGCACTCAGCCAAACAGTGTTTGATTGAAGTCGATATCGTTTCCAAGCAAGCAAACGACATGGACAACGCGGTCGCCGAATTCCAGACTCAGAAATCCGTCAGTTAGCCAATGTATAGAGATAAAATATAGCGAGAGTTAGTGAAAAGGGTCTAGAGTTAGACCCTTTTATTCATGTTTGCTTAAAGCATAACAAGATGTGGATTACTTTTGTATTCCTTCAACATAGAGTTCCATATCGACATAGCTTGAAGCGCCCATTACTGCAATATTGAAATCCGCGAGTTCGATACGTGTTGTCCCCGAAAAACCAGCGCGTTGGCCACCCCATGGGTCTTTACCTGCACCAATAAATTCTGCATCAATAGTAATGGGTTTGGTTTGACCATGCAGAGTAAGATCACCGAGCACTTCTAGTTTACCATTCCCTTTATCAACCACTTGAGTACTGGTAAACGTGGCTTGTGAATATTTTGATGCATCAATGAAATCAGCACTACGAATATGTTTATCACGTTCAGCATGGTTACTGTCCAAGCTGCGAGTATCCACATTAACTTTCACTTTTGAGCTTGCAAGGTCGTTAGGATCGTAGGAAAACTCACCATCAAACTTGTTAAAGCGGCCCTTGGTAAAGCTATAACCAAGATGGCTGACTTTAAAGTTAATTGAAGCATGCGCACCTTTGGTATCTATAACATAGTCAGCAGCGTTTGCACCTAGCGGCATGAGTGTTGCGAAAGCCAATCCAGTAGCAAGTAACGTTTTCTTCATTTAGAAGCTCCTATCATTTTTCGTAGTGTATCGTCTTTATCAATAAAATGGTGCTTGAGTGCGGCAACAGCGTGCACGCCTGCTAAAATAATCAGCGTCCAAGCTGCGTAAAAGTGAACCGTACCAGAGAGATCGGCTTGTCCTTCAAACAACAAGCCCATACTTGGTACAGTAAACCAATTGAAAACATCAATCCCTCGGCCATCTTCTGTTGAGATCAAATAGCCTGATACAAACAGCGTCATCAATAATAAATACATTAATCCGTGCGCCGCTTTAGCCGCAATGTGCTCATAGTGGCCGCCACCAATGGCAGGAGAGACACTCACCAACTTCCATAGTATGCGGAACAGGGTGACCGCGAGCAGCAACAAACCGACAGATTTATGCCAATGTGGCGCGGTGTTATACCATTGACTGTAATAGGTTAACTCAACCATCCAGATCCCAGCACCAAACATACCGATGATAACGAGTGCGGATAACCAATGGATAAGACGCGTGACTAAGTTGTAATTTTTAACTTCAGTTGTCATAAATTTTCTAAACCAGCAAGTGAAACAGCAACAAAGTGAATTGAATCTATATTCTAGCCTAAATTATTAACACAGTATTTACCATACTTTACATTGTGGACATACTTTAGTACTGATTGAGTTATTCGAAAAAACTGAAGGAACTTATTGTGGATATAGATAACCACGACTTAGGCTCAAACAACTTGAAACAACGGTAGCTTCAAATCATAAGGGTTTAACACCTGTAGAATGCTCGTATTAGAAGAATAGTGTGAAAGATCAAGAACTCGCCATTTGCTGCTCGTGCTTGTTGATAACTGTGGTAATCTTGTTTGGCTTTATTAAAGGAGAACAACGAGTTGCTACTGGACATTATCGAGCAAAACAAAAAACATAATTAAAAATCAACAGGTTATTTACTAACGACTTATCTAATGGCGATGAAGTGGCGACAGATTTATTTTTGCTTACTCTCTTTTATGCTTTTCTATGATTCAACGGAATCGCGCTTTTCGTCTTGCTTTTTTACTTGCGCCCTGCCCTATTTTTAGTTCGTCCGTCATGAACAAAATTGAAAAAATGTTTTCCCATGCAAAATGGGCTTGAGCCCTTGCGGCGTTTGGCTTTGCCTACACAAAAAGAGATCTTCGATTTACTAAACAGATCATCAAAAACCCTCACGGAAAATAAAACAAACTTTGAATTTCAATAGGTTAAAAATCAACACGCGATCTTTTGAGATCGTTGTTTTTTCAATTTACTGAAAATAATTTCATTTATTGAAATTTTTAAACGCCCTTTTTACCCTTATTTTCTGCCTCTTTCCAACACCGCAAGCCCCTTGCTATATAAGGCTTGGCGGTATGGTTTGCCCTTTTCGCTACGGCCTGATTTTTCGCAACTCAAAAACTGTAAAAAAAGTGATCGAAAAAGCGCGCAGGCGGGTGTAGAGGAGCGCGGATTCCGTCCGCGAGAGACTCCTTTACGTGGCGCTGTGCTGCCTGTTTCGGCTGTGGGTGCGTGATACGCGTTTTAGGTTGGTGCGGACATAAAGAAACGCAGCCGACTGGCTGCGTGTGTTGTGGTGGGTTTGGTGGCTAGTGTTTTATAGAATTGACCACTGCCCTGCAGAGCTGCCACTTGTTACGTTCGCTTTAGCATCTCTGTTAATCACTGTTTTCATCGCAGCCGCTATCGCTTCCATAAACGCATCGTTCATTTGATGGTCACCTTTAGTGATGAACCCTCTTGCCTCAAGTTCTTTGATTAACTCTGCTTTAGTCGCTTCTAATGTGACTGCCATTATTTACCTGCCTTAACTGTTGCCGATAAGTCTGAATGCGGCTTGCCTGTGAATGCGCAGATACAATCACCTTGCACTACGCCTTTGCCGCCGTTCATTGTGATTAAGTCAGCGGTAAAGCGCATGTTCTTTGCCGATGCTTCCCAGTCTTTCTCTATCACTTCTAGTCTGTTGCCCATTACTTTTAGTTTGTCGTCTTGCGCTATGACAATGTTTCTTAGCTTACCGATCACTTGAATCATTTCGCCTGCCGTGGCTATGTGCATGTTGCTTAGGCTTCCTAGCTCGATGTTATCACCTGCTAATAACTCAATGGCTCCCAGTGCTTCGATTAGCTTTTTGCCTATGATGTTCTCTTTGCTGTGTTCGTCTACGCTTATGCTGTGTTGACCAAACTCGGCTTGGTATCTATCTGCCTTATCATGCTTTGCAAATGCGGCTTGGGTTTGGCTTTGGTCGGTTTTCTCTGTGGTGTTGCCTGCGGCATCAACACGGCGGCTTACTTCTTCGCGTTGCTGTTGAAGTTGTTCACCTGGTGTTATTGTTGGCAGCGCATATTCACGACCGTACATGCCGCGAATGATTGGCCTATCGTTGCGGCCATAGGCGAAAGCGATTTCTACTAGAGTTCCCTCAAGCGGGTACGCTAACAAGCCTGACTCATGGCCGCTCATGTTAACCGGCAGCGGAACCGACCGATAAACCGGAACGCTGACATCTGGCATCATGTTTTCATCTAAAACTTGAACGTCGATTGCGTAACGTGGCCGGAATGGGTCAGCGGTTTGCCCTACTTTTGCGGTGTCTCTTACTGCTTCTACTCTGCCAAATTTTGGCAAATGATAGCCTGCGGCCAGCTCTGGAAAGCTGTCTAATGTTTCACGCTTTTTTGCTGGCACTTCATTTTGTGATGAAAGCCAGTGCGCGGTCATTTCATCATCAAACAGTTCGATTTTTGTGATGCGATTGCCATTGACGGTTCGACCGGGTCGAATCATCGGGAACGGTACGAATGTAAAGCTGTTCGCGTTTTGCCTTGTGCTGAATTCGCTTGGCACTGACATTGGCTTGTTGTAGAAGTGGCTGTCTTGATATGAACCAAAATAGATTTGTTGGTCTACGTCTTGGAACCACACGCAATCATCAATATTGAATGCTTTGGCGATTTGCTCTAAACATTGATAGCCGTCACCTTGGCTAACGAAATTCGGGATCACCGCTTTGGTGTATTCCGCTTCGGGTAGTTTGAATTCTAAGCCCGTGAGATCACTTAACCGCTTGAGAATGTCTGCAATGGTTGGGTGTTCAATGCTCACCGTCCAACGTTGACTTAAAATACCTGCGTATTCCTTGACGACTATTTTTTGATAGCCATTTGGCGCAGGTTGTATTTTTTCGATGAACCCTTCAAACCATGGCGCGGTATTTTCTTGATAGCCGATATCAAAGCGCACCGCTTGGTTTTCTGCCAATGGCTGTTTTGATTTGATGACAAACACGGCTTTACTGCCAAGCGACAATTTTAAGCTGACTTTGTTACTTGATAGCACTACTTCTTCGTTAGCAATAAACAGGCGCTTGCTTAACTTCATTTTGCTACCTCGTTATTGGCATCAAGCGCTTGCTGTAGCCGTGTATTTTCGCGTTGCTCTGGCTTTGTTTGGTCTTTTGCGCGTTGTTCTTTTTGCTCTGCTACGCTGTTGTGTTCACGCAGTTTGAATGACACCCGCCACGCCAGCGGGTTTTCTTGCTGTACTGCTGAGAATTTACCAACGAATTTCACGTTGCGAACTTTGAAGGCGTTGGCCACATCGTTGACGACTCGGTAAATTTTGCGATCACCGTTTTCGTCTTTGGCGTTGCTCATGCTTTCTAGCAAAGTCAGCTTTTCTAGGTCACGAAATGCAATTAAGCCCGAAATATCAAGCATGGCGGCTTTTTCGCCTTGCTCGGCATCGTCTGTGAATGATGATTGGCCTGACATGTCTTGGCTTTTGAATTCTCGCTCAAAGCTGACCAGCACGTTTTTAATGCCGAAGGTTATGCCGTCTAGTGCGAACATAGGCTAACTCCTAACAAAGTAAGTCCTCAAAAAATGCCAGATGGCGATCACTTAACATCACACTGGCTAAGGTATGTTGATGATTATTGGGTGCGCCCGCTTGAACTAATTGTGTTGCGATGCTTTCTGGCGTTCCGCTGAGTGCGAATGAATACACGCTGCCTTTTAGCTTCTTGAGTGCGTTTATCTGTGCGCTGACTTCACTCAGCTTTTCACTGCGCTTGGCGGCTAATGCGCTGAGTTTGCCGATCACATTCGTGCTGTCACTGGCCAGTGATTCAAGGGTGGCGATTTGCGAACCTTGCAGCGCTAAGTAGTCACGCAACGGGGTGGCGTTGATATTTGCCGATGGCTTAAAGCGTGGCTGAATAATGGCCGCAGGCTGTTGAAACTTGTCGCGTTCATTGGTTGTCATGGCTTGCGCTTGCCTTGCCACTTGGCACCAATCCGGCAGGTTAAAGACACTGACTAGTTCGGAGAGTTGGCTTGCAAAACTCGTCATGCTTGATGCAGTTACCATGATTGCTACGGCGTAAATTTGGCCTTTTGGCCTATGGGTGTCGGAAAGGTCACGCAGTTTGTTAGCTATTATTTTTACGGCGGTTTGCGGGTTTAAGTACGCACCTGAATCTAACTTGCTGCCCACTTGGAATTGATATGGGCCAACTGTTAGCACTGTGCCGTGATTAAGTAGCGATTGCAGATCACCCCGCAACCCAAGCAGTGCTTGCGCCTCAGCACTTAATGAGTGACGCCCGAAATTGGCGTCACTGTTGAGTGGTGTTAAGCGGCTAACCGCCCCATTCATTACCGTGCCGACTTGGCTTGTGACCGCCTCGGCACTGGTTTGAATGGTTTGGGCGCTAGTTGACCATGTTAGCGATGAAGTTTGCCACATGGTTTAGGCCTCTGGCGGGGTTGGCCAAGGGTTTTCAGATCGTATCTTTAGATACAGCGCGTTAGCTTGTAGTCGATATTCTTCTGCTTTTTCTTCGTCACCTTCAATGTCTAGAATGCGCTTGCCTTCGTTAGCAAGACGATCAACATCAAGATAAAGATAAGCGCGCTTATCAGTCACTTGCTGCACTTGCGCTTGATACTGATTTTGTAAGTTCGTTACCCAAGAGTCATCAATCCATTCATCAAATCGAGTTTTTGGATCGTCTAGCGTGTAGTCGTCAGTCACTAGCGTTTTATCATCAAACTCTTTTTTCTTTGTGCAGTCTACTTTTAGATATGCTGTGACTTTTCCGGTGTAAATAATTAGCTCGCCATCTTTTACAAATGCCTTTCGTCCGTCCATTTTTGCGGCTAGAGCGGCGTTGTACTGCTGCTCTGTTATTTCGATTGCGCCGTCACAATATTCAAACATTAACGCATCGTCAAAAGCGAAAAACGTCTGCAATGGAGATTCTTGATTATCCATTAGTAAATCCTCTTATATAAAGGTTGAATAACACCAAAAACTTGGACTCTATCAGCCGTAGGAACGACTGAAGATAAATCGAAGTCAATACGGTTTTTCTTTGCTTCTTGTGCGAAAGTTTCACCAGCTTGTACTGATACTTGCGACGAAGAAGAAAAAACCCCCGTAGCGCCAGATGGGTTAGATTTGTCAGAACCAATAAATGCCCCCGTGAAGTTACGCATAGCATCAGGGATAATCACGCCATAAGTCAGCCCCGGAGTCGGCATTGCTCCCATTGTATTGAGCATGAAAATTTGCTGTCCGTTGAGTGGTGACAGCGTAGAGTTGACGGTCATTTTCACAACTAAATTTGGAGCTGTTCCTGAAATCACTTTGTTATTGAGAAGGCTACCATTGTAAGCATCATCAGCAGTAAGCTTTACAAAGCGAAAGCGCGGGTCATCGGTAGGCGGTGGTGTGTCGAATGCCATTTCAGCGCCAATTGGAATTGAAGCATATTCTTTGTTAAAAGAAACGGCATTAGCAGACTCTTCATCACTCACATCCGGCCAAACTCCGGGAAGTTCGCTACAGCCTACGAATTTGTGTGCTCCGCGGGGGATTCCTAGTTCTATTAATTTTGTAAAATTAATAGAAACTCTTGCTGTCACGCCGTCGGGTCTTTGGGCTACTCCAACACCGTGGGTTGATGCTGGGCCAATAGTTGCTTTGAATACTCTGTTATCGGGCAATTTAATGCCAAAAAATGAATTAACATCTGCAATTAAATCCACATAATAATAACCACCATCGGCGGATAACACTTCATTATCTTTTGCAAAGTTTATTACCTCCTGACCCAACCCAACAAAATAACCAAGCGCAATTTCGGCCCCCGAAGGATAATCCCTCGGCGTCGCATCTGGCAATGGATGCCCAGCTCTGCCCGGTATATTCCAGTTTTGATTGCCTTTGAGGCGGTTTTCGACTTGGTTTAATGCCCATACTGGCTTCCAGTGTGACCAATCTGTGTCTGTTGACGGATTAACAGCGCCGCCGTTGTTTGGGCCGCTGGGTTGGACGGCAACATAGCGTTGGTCGCTGACTAACGCTTGATAACCCGCTGCGTAATTTACAAATGCAGACCACGGTTGTTTTAGTGCTTCCAACCCACCTTTAACCCGCCAATCAACCACTGAACCATTGGCATTAATTCCGGCGAGCTTTGCCACATAGTGCTTACGGCCTGCGGCGTCTACATAGTCATTTAATTGAGTGGTTGAGACTTTAATCGTTAGCGTGTTTTCCCATGCTGACAATGCGGTGCCGTCTCGAACGACATCGATATAAATTCCGTTTGGTTTGGTCGTGATGGTTTGCAGCACTTCGCCGGAAAGTACGGCGCGCAGGCCACCAACGTAGACAACCCCCGGTGTGATTTTGTATTTGTTCGGGTCGGCTTGCTGGGTTACGTCGAAGCCGTCTACAAATGCGGTGTGGCCGTAGTTGTCTAGGCAGGCTAGGCGCAAATCTTCATCCATGCCTTTTAATCGGGCTTGGTAGTCAATTTGCCATGTGGCTGCATCAACTGTAATGCCTGCAATTTGCGCTGCACCTGTATATTGCTGCATTAGGCTTTTAGTGCTTGCCGCACCGGATTCTTTAGTTTCGGTGGCTTTGTGTACAACCATGCCACACGAATTCTGAACATTCTTATCACGCATATAGATTGCGTTAAATGTAAACTCTGGCGCAGACCCCGGAATAACTACTGAATAAACTAAAGCGTTTTCGCCTAGCTTACCTTCCTGATCAATATTTTGTTGGTAAACCCATAAAGACACATCTGGCAGTCCTTGATTACGATCAATTGGCTGGCTCGGGTCTAGGTCTGGGATGTACGCAAAAATCATCTCGTTCATGTCTGGCCCTTGGCCAATACTAATCTGATTTTGCAGATATTTTTCAAACTGAAGTGGAATGGCCGTTTGGCTCATGAGTTACCCCCCAATGTGGCGATAAATAATTGTTGATGGTGCTCAATAGACTGAGGATTAAACTCCACAATTGTCACCTCTTCTGATTTTGCGTAGTAGATAGCTGAACTATGGCTAAACTCTCCATGCTGTATGCTTATCTCGCTTGGGTATGTCACTTGGAAGCGATAGCGGCGGCAGGTTCTGCCGTATTGTTCGATCAGCACTTGCACTAGTTTGCTGTTCTGTGAAATGGCGCTGTCGGTTAGTTCGATGGTGCACACGTCCCACTCGATCACATCTTCACGTTCTTTGAATGACACAATGGCGATGCCTAAGCGCTCAAAAATACGCTTAAATCCTGCCACGCTGCCTGCATCTTTCGCGTTGATGGCCGCGAACTTTACGCGCTTGCGAAATAGCGAAAGCGGTTCGTTTTCAAAGCGGGTTATGTCTCTATCCCACGCCATTAAATTAAGCAGGGATTCGCTGCAGGTTAGCGCGTCCATTTGGCGCAATGGGAATAACAGCCAAGCGCGAACCATTAGCCAAAAACTGAACACTCCTTTCGACAGAAAGTGCGGCTCTTTGAGTTCTTCGGCGGTTGTGCTGCCGTCTTGCCACCATGGGATCACCACCTCTGGCAGTTCTGGCGCGTTGTTGGGTTCGCTCATTACTCGGCCTCGATAACGGAAAGTGATTGTAAGCGTGGCTGCGCAAGTAGGCTCACGATGTCTTTTTGCACTTCACCATCCACGGTGATTCGTACTGATTCGACTTCAAGCATGTTGTTGTGAATTTCGGTACCCAGTTCTGACACGCTAAAGCGGCTTTGCGGCCGTGCTCTGGTCATTTCTTGGTAGGCTTCGGTTTCACGGAACGCGGCGCGAATTCTGTCTTCGACTTCTAGCAGTTCGTTAATTTTTGCCATTTCACTGGTGTTGTTCTTGAACACGACTTCAGCAATGACGACATGCTGAGTTTCATACATCGCTTTGCATGTCAGCACGTCACCGTGGCCGTGGTGTCCTTGCGCCATGATGTGATCATTTAACTGGTCAAGTATGGGCTGTGGCGTTGGCCCCACTTCCATGACAATTAATGCGTTGGCGGTGGCGGGTGTGATGTGGCCTGTGTTTTCAAAGTAGATGTTGTCACTACGAATACCCGCCACGCTTGAAATGATGGAGCGATACACATCATCAATGTGCCATTGGCCGGAACTGGTGAAGGCGTTTTGTAGGCGCAGCGCTAATTCTTCGTCGGTTTCTGGGTTTGCACCTAATGTGGTTATCCATTCGGGCTCGTTCACAGCGGCAATGATGCCGGGGATTTCTTTTTGGATGATGTTGAAATAGCCCGCTGGCAGGTTGTAGGCTTGGCCCTCGCCCACGGCTTCGGTTAATACTTTGCCCGTTGCTTCACCTGCGTTTATCACGGTTTCTTCCAGCACTGCCACTTCATAAACCACGCCGTTAATGGGCAGGGTTTGGATGATGGCTCCGGCTTCTACGGTGACGGCATCGGCGGCATTGGCTTTGGTTAGTGTGATATAGCCTTGGGTTTTTACCGCGCCTTTGGGCGTGATGTTGTATTCCCATGCTTTTAGTTCTAATGCCCAACGCTGCGCGGTGCCAACGAACATGTTGGGCATAACGTAACCCGCGAGCAACACACGAATTAACCAAACACAAGGCGTAACCACGGCGGCGCGAACCCAACGCCAGAACGGTGACATTTTAGAGTCGTTAGAGACTTCACTGCCTGCGCCTGTGACTTCGGTTTTTAGTTTGGCTTCGAACTCGTCTTCAGTAACCGGCACATCTGACTGAGCCAGAATGTCGATAAAGTCGGCGGTTGGTCTTTTACCGTTACTCATTTACGGGTACCTCGATGTTGATAGTGCCGCTGTAGTCGTAGGCTTGCGCGGTGAGTGTGATGTCACCTGCGTTCTGTTCGGTGGCGACTGCGGTACCGGGGATAATGCGCGTATCGCTTTCGGCTTTTTGTTCGATTTGTACTAACACGTCAGCGCGTAGCACTGGGTTGCGTTCTGCAATTAACTTGCGCGCTAGGCCGCTTTCCATGATGTCGTGCTTTACGTCTTGGGCAATGCTGTATAAGTCGCTGCACTTTTGCGGCTGTTGGCCTGCGTCCATTTGCCAACCGCCGTCGATCACTTTGATGTCGACATATCTTTTATCCGGCATCTAAGTCTCTCTTTTCTTCGACGTCTTCAAATGAGAAACCGTTAGTCGTCGTCACATAAATATCGCCATAATTTCTGCTATTCACGGTTTGACGGCTTTGGGTGCTGTTGAGGTTTTGCACCATCGCAGGGTTTAGCGCGGGCGCGTTCTGTGGGTTTTTGTAGTCAATGACGGATGTGTCAGCGTTGGTCACATCAATCGAATTAGATAAAGTTCCGCTGACTTCTGGGATGTCTTTAAGATCACTAACACCAAGGTCAAAGTTAATATCAATGCCGGGGATTTTATTGATTAGTTGTAAGAACTGCTCTAACGCCATCATGACTAACTTGATTGGCATTAAAATGCCCTGAAAAACAGTGCCAATGATGAAACCCACCATTTGTCCTGCGCTTGCGAAAGAGCTTAAACTTTCTGAAGCAGCATCAATCGGAGTCAGTAACTTCACAACCCAATCAAACACCCAACCGATAGCGCTACCTATTAACTTGAATGCTAAAATTAGCGGTTCAAATAATGTCGCAACGCCTGAAGCTTCAATAAACCCGCTAATAAAGCCATCTAAAAAAGCCCCTATGTAATCTTTAAAAACCCAAATGGCGGCGGCGGCCGCAATGATTCCAGCGACTATCCATGTGATAGGGTTTGCCCAAAACGCCGCGTTCAGTAGCCACGTTTTCAATGTGAGCATTTGAGTTGCCGCACCTAACACTTTTAGCGAACTACTCAAACCAAGCATGGTCACGGCCCAGCCGCCGGACATCATTTTAGCGATACCCATTACGAGCGAGAGCGAAGCCACCACACCGCCTAGCGATAGCGCACCGATAGCGGCATAACCGAGGTATTCTGTTAGCAGTGGGTATTCACTGGTTAATGAAGTGAGCCACATCAAATGGTCGGCAATACTTCCAGCAACAGCATTGTAGGCAGGCAACACGTAGCTGAATGCGGCGGCACGAATAGCAAACCATGATGCTTCAAGCCGTTGCGATTGGTCGGTCATGGCTGCGGCCATTTTTAAAGCAGTATCCATGGATGAGTTTTTATCCAACTCAACAATACTATTACCTAGGGATGCCGTTTTATCTTGTAAGTTTTGGATTAACTTAACTGCTTCACCAGAGCCAAAGGCTGTAAACAAAACATCATATTGATCATCCGAAGATAAATGGCCTGTATTTTTTTTAATTGATTCAAGTATGTCTACCATCGGTAGCATCTTTCCGTATGAATCAAAAAATGATAACCCTAATTTCTTTTGAGCTTTGACTGCACCGCCAATGAATGCTGTATATTTTGTCGCCGCCTCTCCGCCTCCCATAGTAGCGGACAGCATACCTAAAACTGACATTTGCTCCGCCATGTCCACGCCCATAGCCGTAGCCGAAGAACCTAAGGAGCTAAATGCTTGAGACATTTTATTACCATCAGTCTTAAACATCTGAACGGCTTGCGCTGTCATTCCGGTAACACGCTCAACCCAATTAGAATTACCTAAGTTAGCGGCGTCTTTTTCGAAAATACCATACATAGTACCCATGTAATCCGTAATGGTTGCGGTATCAGCTTTTGTTGCAGCGGCTAAAATTGCGGAGCTTTTAGTAAAATCAGAAAGCTCCGTTCCTTTTAATCCCGCAATTGCAGATTGAATCTCATAAGCTGCACCAACAAACTCTGTAGATGATTTCCCGTACTCTCCTGAAAAATCTAAAGCTGTCTTTTTTAAATGCTCTAGAGTATCAGCAGCTACATTTAGCGATTTCACCTCACCAATTTTACGGTTGATTTCAATAGCGGGCATTAATGCGTTTTGAATGGCGAAACCTGTTGCAACTAAACCTGCTCCACCTGTCACCATGTCTTGCATGCCGCTTTTACCGACATTCATGGCTCCTTGGATTTCTTTGGTGATGCCCTGCAATGGTTTGGTGATTTGGTCAATCAAACCTATTTGCATGAGTAGTTTTTCATTCATCAGCGTTTAACCATTCTCAATGTTTAAAAAGTTTTGCTATTGCTGTGCCTACGGCTATTTCCATGCGCTCTTTTTCGTGCTTATCAAGCCACAAGGCGCGGGCTAGGTTTTGCGGGTCATCATCTTCGTTTGGGAAGTAATAACGCCGCAGGGCGAACGCTTGTTCTAAGCCGTTTTGTTCAATGCGTTCGACCTTGCTTTTTAGTTTTTTAGCGTGATGGTGATGCCGCCTTTTGAGGCTTCATGCACTTTGCTATGCAGCTCTACCGCTAAACCCGGAACGGTGTTTAATAGTTCAACCAGTTCACCTTTTTTCTCACTTTCAACGGTGCGTTCTAAGTAAGTGCGCGCTGGTGCCACTTTGTTATCTGGCATGACTTCGTTGGTGTAGTTGTTTGCATCGTTCACGGTGGGTTTGAAAATGAATTCAAGGCCGTTGATTTCTACAGTGACGGGTTTGGTTGCGAATGCAGCTTTGCTCATTGTGTTTCTCTCTCTGTTTGTTGTTCGTGCTGTGCACGCCAATTTAAATAGTCTTCAATTTGTGTATGGCACTCGGTGAGTGCGTGTTTTAGTTTTGGAATGTCTTCGCTTACCACTTCTGGCCATGTGCCGATGATTGGCGGCTTATGGCAAGGAACTAACATTCCCGCAGGTGGCAATTTGATGATCACCTGCGTTGAAACGGTTTCAGTAGGGCTCGCGCAAGCGGTCAGTAACAGCACTAGGAATATGGCATTCAACGTTTGCCAACTGGGCTTTAAGTGTTGCCATGTCTGCATTGAGCTTTTCCTCTGCTTGTATCTGTTGCCGCTTGCGCTGCACTAACAGTTGGTTGGTTTGTTCGGCTTCGCCCTTTAGGAGCCCGATGGTTTTTAAGTTGCTTTGGTTATCCGCTTGGGCTTTCGTTAGCTGTTCGTTCAATGCGGTTTGTTTGATTTGGCTTGCGTCTAGCTTTAGCCATAACACCCAAACTGCGACAAGCAAGGCGGCAACGCTTAGGTATTTAATCCACTTCCATGCAGCGAGCATATTCAAGCCCTCGCCTGTTAATTAAACCGGGCAACTTTTTACCACCGCCATACACCCACTTTGGCAGCTCAGCGCAAGCGGCCTGGTAGTTACCTGCAATGGCGTAGCTATAAATTCGCGTGGCGCTGTGGTTTGGGTTGCGCCTAAACCGTTCGCACCCTGTATTGAACGCGAACGAGGTAAGCGCATCGAACTGGCCTTGTGTCATGGGCTTGCCGGATGTGTTTTCCACTTGGCTAATGCAGCGCTCTGCCTCTTGCAGGTTTTTCACCCAATCTTTTGCGACTTGATCAAGGCTTACGGGCTTAGGTGGTACGCCGTGCGTGTTACCAATGCCGTTAGTGACTAGGCCGCTTGGGCAGTTGTACGGGTCTAAACGGCACCCTTCCGCATTGCCTGTCATTTCCAGCGCTTTAGGGCTAATGCGCAGTTCACCTAGGCTCTGCCCTTCGATCACTACTTGACCAACGGGTTTGATGAATTCGTCACCGTAAATGGCTGCGCCGCCAGTGACTAAGCCGATCACCGCTGCGACTGAGCAAATGATTTTGTTAGCTAACTTCATTGAGAAATACTCCTTTTTCTCTGGCGATTTTCTGCATGGCTCTTTTGTGCCAAACGTTAGCCAGTAGCGCCCCCACACCGATCAAAATCGATACGAGGAAGTACCATTGTTCTAGTGTCATGGAACTTAATAAAACGCCCGTTCCTGACATGAAATACGCGATATAACTTGTAAGCCTGTCGTACCAATCTGACATTTGATTCACTCCTGCTCGGCTTGGCATGGGGTGCAATATTGGCACCCTTTTATTTCTTCCTGCCTCGCTTTTGGTATTGGGTCGCCACATTCACGGCAATGTGTCCGGCTTGGCAAATGGGTATTTTGCATTGCCCTTGCCAGTTGGTTGGCCAATGCCATTTGTTGGAATTTGGCGACCGCTTTATCAGCATCATCAATTGCGTCCATGGTTGTCCTTAGCTGATTAGGCCGCGTGTATCTTCTGGAGTGAGATACGGCACGCCATTGATGCGAACAAACAGCGGGCTAGTAACAAAGCCTTTGAGTTTGCGAGTTGATTTATCGGCGCTTTCTGGGTCAATACCGATGATGTCGGACAGCACGAACTTGACACCGAACAGTTCGATTTTGTCTTCGTCTACGCCGTTGTTGGCGTAAAACAACATATCGTCGGGTTTGATGCCTCGGTAACTGCCTGCGGCTTTCGCGGCTTTGTGTACTTTTTTGAACTGACTAAGGTCGAGTTCTAGCTCTACATCACAGCCGACTTTTCCATCTACATAGTCGTCGGTGATTCCACGCGTATAAGCGACTTGCGATTCATCGTTAATAGTGGCGGTCGCGCTTTTTACGTGCACAAACTCACCGAACAATGTTGTGTCGAAGCTCTTTCCTGAGAAACGGCTCATGATGTTGCCCCCTGTTTAATTGAAATGGCGATGGTGATTTTTACGGGGCATTCGTAGGGTTGAACGCTCATGTAAATTTCTACTTCTTCAGTGCTTACCCACTTGATATCGATGTCGCCATCTTCAGGCGGGTAGATTTCACCCGGCACACCCTTTAGGGCCATTTGGCGTAAGTCTTGCGTGAAGTAGAGTTTTGCCGCGGCGATGCTGCCTGGCGTTGAGTTCAATGTTCGATCACCGATTCGAGCGATACCGCGAATGCGAACTTTACGGGCGGCTTTCATGGCGACGCGAATGTGGCGAATGTCTTGGTAGTCACCACCGGGCACATCAAGCGTGCGGCCAGTTGTCCAATATTGACCGGGGTAATCCGGATACCACATTGGCACGGCGATGCGGTTTGATTCCAAAGCGCGCAGGGTGGCTAAGTCTAACGTTTTGCCTGCGCTGTCTTTGGCTAGCTCGGTATTGCCTAATACGCTGCCTGTTTGAACACGTGCGGGTGAGTCGGCTAGTGATACTTCTTGGTTGGCTAAACGGCCTGCGTATTTGCCAAGGGTGGTGCCATCAGCATGGACGTTTGGCACAACGGTGATGTATTCGCTTGCCACGTCTTTGGGGATGTTAACAATAGCGGCTAACCACTGTTCCCATGTTTGTTCTGCGGTGACGGCTGGCAGTTGGCAGATCACCCCAACTTCACGGCCTAACTGGTTTTTCAGCTCGGTGCGAACGGTGATGGCATCTTCAATCATGGCTTTGGTTTCGCAGTCGAAGCCAAGCACAATCATTTCAAAGCTGGATACTTCGTTAGCTTTGTGAATGGCGTCTTGCCAGCTGTCGGCCTCGTCTAAGATCATCACGCCCGCTGTCCATTCACTTTTGCCGTTAAGTTGGGCGGCGGTGATGGTGGCTAACCCTTCTGGGTTGGCGGCGGCGAGTTTATCGGCTAGGTCGGTGGTTGAGTCGACCATAATTAGGTTACGCTCTGCCCCTTGCGGAACGGTGCCGTAAATAACGAAGAGAAAGTGATATTCAACCCCGGCAATGGGGCCGTTCATCAAGTTCAAGATTTTTATAATAACGGTTGGCCATGCCATGTTAGTTGCTCCTGTTTCGTTGCATTTCGCGTTTGATGAT
Organism: Vibrio sp. B7; assembly: GCF_963888765.1. NCBI lineage: Bacteria > Pseudomonadati > Pseudomonadota > Gammaproteobacteria > Vibrionales > Vibrionaceae > Vibrio > Vibrio sp. B7. Next base: position 207,009 of record NZ_CAWPKR010000036.1, on the reverse strand, counting down.
CATTGCCACTCGTTTAGGGCTAACGCCTATCAATCGCCGTTCTGGTACTTCAACATCCCAATATTCGGCTGGGTCTCTCTCCCTCAGCTTTCTGATTTGATAACTCGCTCTACCGACTGTAAGGTTTTGAGTTATCCACTTAATTGTTGGTTTTCTACCTTTCTTACCTTTTTTACTGCCCTTTTCCGGCGGCATCCGGTAACCCAATTCACGAAGTAACTTGGCTTGAATTCGTGTCGCTGGGTCGTCCTTGTTGTGCTCTGAACCATCTTTTTTCTTTTTTTTATTTTCGATTAACTTGGCCTTAACACTGCTTTTCTGCCGATTCCCAAAGTGATGGCGGTAAGCGACATATCCCGAAAAACCCAACCAACCAACTATCAATTCTCTGTTGTTATTTTGTTGGCGAAATTTAACTTTGCGCTGCAAGCCCTTCATCATTTTGGCTTTTCCACGTTTACGCTTTTTCCAGTGGTTTCCTTCTGGAGTTCTCTGCTCTCGAATATTTTTCTTAGTCGCTTTGGTTTGATATTTACCTAACGAATTAAGAATTCGTTTCCGCTGCTGTGGCTTGAGTGTTAACAAATCAAGAGTTTCACGAATCCTAAGCAAGCTTTTGGTATCAGCCTTAACCGTTATCATCTGATCACCACGTCACGTAGGTGTTCTGCCACCCAAATTTCGTACTGGGCTATTTTCCAGCGCTTGCCTTGCCAGTAGATATTTCCTTCAAGGTCTTCAACGACTTTGATGGGTTCTTCAAACATGACTTGGATGATCACTTCTGCGCTGCTTTCGTCTTCGACTACCACGTCAATGCTTGGGTCTTTGAGTTCGCCTAGTTGTTCTTCTCGTTCTTGGTCGTAATCCATGAGCCATGCGCCAACGTTGGCGAACAGTACCGCAGGGTCGTATTTCTTGAATGGAAGGCGGTCTATGTAGAATTCAGCCATGTAGCGTTGCTGCGCGATGTCGATGCCGTTGCCCATATTGCGCGGCATTAACACAAGCTCGATGTCGCTCATTTCAACTTCTAAGCGTTTGGCTATTTGCTCGCCTAAGCATTTATCGATGTGCAGCTTTAGCGCGCGCATTTTCTGGCCGACTTGGTATGTGCTCATATCAGCTCCATTGATGAGCGTTTTAGCCCTTGCATGTGGCGGATGATTCGCGCGGATTCGGCTAGCAGTTCGTTTTTGATTTCGGCACTGCGTTCTGCCAAGTGATCACCTTCTTTTTTCTGGTGAACGGTTGAGAAATCTGGCAGTAGGTCGGCTTTTGCTCGAGCAAAGACAGCGGCTTGATATTGAATGACGACGCGGTTTTTATTGCCGATGTACGGGAACGCTTTGATTTCTTCGGCGTTGTTGATGCCCTCGGCCATGTAGCTGGCTTTGAGCATTTCCAGTTCAAGGTTGACGGATGCAATAGCATTGGCGACAGCGTGTGCGATGCGTTCATCGTCTTGCGCGGCGGGTGTTCCTCGCATGCGCTCAAAATCACCGGCATTGACGTTTGGCCAAAAACCATCGTTAGTGATTTCGGTTTCTTGGTAGCTGTCGTTTGATGCTGTGAACATTCTTCACCCTTTTCAAATAAGTGCGCCTCTAGCCACTGGGTCGACGGTTAACAATGAACCACAAAGGTTATTGCAACCTCGCCAGCCGAGGCGCGGCGGCGTAGGAGTCTTTAAAGCTTGCCGTCTTGAATGGCACGAATGCGCATGTCAATTTGGCCTATTTTGGTTTTCACTCCGCACTTGCTGTGCACTTCGTGTGCTTTCAGCAACAGCGCTTTGGCTTTTTCAAGTTGTTCAATGGTGCCGACTTGGCTTGGTTGCGGTTCGCCTTTGCTGTTAAGCAGCAACCCGTAACCTGCGAACTTGAGCCATTCTGCATAGAGCTTTTCAGGTATTACCCACTCTTCTTTCCAAAGCTTTTCAAATACGGTGCTGAAATATGGGTCTACTGAGTTGCAAAATGATTGTTGGTTGGTTGCCCACTCCAACACTTCACGAGCAATGAACGTAGGCCATGTGCACTTGAAGTTTTCCGGCGTTGGCAGTTCTCGCTCAATGGCTTTTTCAACCCATGCCAAAGCGGTATCAAAATCACTGGTATCGACTAACCACACGATCAAGTCGGTGAAGATTGGGTTTTGATAGCGTTCGCCTGCTTCCAAGTACGCTTCTGCCACTGGCTTGTATTTGGGAATAAGCACTTCGCGTTTGTGGTTTACCTTCTGCGCGATTTGAACAAAGCTTTTTAGGGCTTTTTTGTCTTGCTCAAATTCGATTAAGCGAAGGTGTAAGCTGTCCAAACTTGCAGTGGCATCGTGCGCCACTGCGTGGTTGGTTTGCTTGGCTTTTAACAGTGCATCGCGCTGCTGTTTAAGTGGGCTAACCATGTTCAATCACCTTTCTAGGCTGCGGGTGCTTCGGCGATAGTGACCGATTCGATAGCCGCGAACTTATCTAAATCACCCACGGCATAACCTTCCATGCGTAAGTAGGAGTTTTCGAATTGCTTGCGGTCTTCTTCGTTCTTCGCTTTGCGCCACTGGGTGCCTTTTTGCGTAAGCACTTGCAGGTTTTTCAAGCTTGTTACCCACATTGCATCGGCTGGGAAGAATGGCGGCGTGTACGCTGTCATACCTGCGATTGATTTCGCCAACTGCTGGGCGGCTTTGTGCTCGGTCGGTTTATCAGCCGCTTGTAGTAAGCGGTGCTGTTCGAACGTCACTAAGTCGGTACCCACAATGACGACCAAATCAGGTGATGATTGATGCACTTCGTGGATCACGTTGCGTTTTAAGTCGTTCGCTAGTGCATCCAAGTTTTTGTAAGAACCTGCAGTGGCTCCGGTTGGGTCGAGAATGGCAGAGGCAAGTACTTGCTCGGCTTTTTTCTCTTTTGCGAGTTTTAGCCAACCTTTGTTGACATCTTGGCCGAGTGGGTTTGCTTCTGGGTCGGTAGTTTCGGCAATTGAAGTGCCGTTGAAGCCAATTTTTAATACGTCTAACGCGACGTTACGCGTCATGGCGGCGTTCATTAGCTTGGTGAACTCGCCCACGTTGCCGGAGTTCGCCCACTGGGTGAGTAGTTCCCACGTAATGGTTGCGCACGAGTCGGTTTCTGCTAGCTGGTAAGTGTTGCCACCGATGCCTAACGCAGCTCGGAAGCGTTCACCTTTTTTACGACCAGTCAGTAGTTTGCCTGTGCCGACATCAACGACTTGGCCTTGAATTTGGTCTACCGACAGCATGGAGATCATTTTCAAGAATGAATCTGATTCCATAATCGCTTGACGTAGCTTGGTTTCGATAGGTGGCGCAATAGAGAATTTATTGGTTACGTCCACACCTTCGACAGCGGCAGCTTTAGCAACGGCAAAGCTATATAGCTGTAAGAATTTAACGGCTTGATTACTTAGGCTCATTATTACAATGCCTCCACTGTTAGGTCGCCTGCGCCTTCTTCTGCCGGACGTTGGCCACCCGTTTCACCAGATAACGCGTTGAATTTGGTTTCCAGTTCACCGAATTTCTGATCAAAGCCGTTGAATTTTTCAGTGAGATCACCAAGCGGTTTTAGTTGCTTGGTCAGCTCTGCGCTGAATAGCTTCATCGGGTCTTGTTCTTCTGGTGTTTCTGGCTCTTTCGGTTGCAGTTTTAGCGCAGAGAATTTGGTTTCAATCTCATTGCCAATTTCTATTTTTAGATTGCTAAAATATTCTTTCAGCAAGGCTTTTAGTTCGTCGGTCACTTCTGTGTCCCCTTGTTCCGGTTCTGGTGTTTGCTCTGGCGAGCTTGCGCCAGATTGGAAAAAGTTTTTGCACATGGCGAAGAATTTAGAAAAGTCATGCGGTTGATTTGTGTAAAAACCGCTTAGGTCGATTTCTTCTAAAGCGTCCGCTTGTAAGGCGGTTTCTTCACCTTTGCGGCGTGAGAATTTGAGTTGCGTTGTACCTGTGGATGCTGGGGAGTCAGTCGCAGCTAGGCCCATTAAATAACACCGCCCCTCGCCCTTGTAATCGGGATCTGGTTCTATCGAGGTAAAGAGCTTTTGCCCTTCTTTGTTTGCATCAAGCAGGTACTGGTTGGCGGTAATTTTGGCGAATAGGCGTAATTTGTCGTCTAACACTTCGGCTTTTAGTTCTTCAACTACGCCCCAGTTCTTACCTTCAAACGGAGCCCATGAACTACGCCAGTGTTCAGGCCAAACAAGTGCGGTGTATTCGTCTTTTGAATACAGCGCGGCCATGTCGTTTATCCATGGCTTGGTAATTTTGCGGCCGTCTATGGTGCTGCCTTCGGTGGCGATGACAACCCAATCACTGGTTTTTGGCATAGTTATTGGTACCCGTTTTTGCGTTATTACTTCGATTTGTGGCAAACATACGCCTTTGATTTCGTGCTTTCAGCTTGTTTAGTTCGGGTGAATTCGGATATGAGCAAAACTGGAATTTCGAGGAATTTTGGTAGGCGAATCATGGGGTTTTGGCGGCGTATTATTCGGGCATGGCATACTCCCCTGAAATACGACAAGCCGCCCGAGCCCTTTATTTAAAGGCTTGGACGCCAAGCGAAATCGCTACTGAATTGAAGCTAGGTAATGAACGAATTGTTTATTATTGGGCTGATAAATTCGGTTGGCGCGATATGTTGCGCGAACAAACGGTTGATGAAGCTATTTCAAACCGTATTCAAACGCTGCTTGAACTTCAAGAGCCCACCAAGAACCAGCTTGATATGCTGGATAGGCTTATCGGCCACCATGCGAAGCTGAAGAAACAGCGCGCACTTGAAAAGCAGCAAGGTGATCAACCGTTAAATAATGAAAGTGGTAAGCCCGATTCTAGCCGTGGTAAACAAAACGGCCATTCGCACGGCAATAGTGGTAAAGGTTCTGGCCACAATGGCAAACTTCCTGAAAAGCGTGGTAAGAAACAGAAGAATGATGTTAGCGAACTAACGGAAGAATGCTTCAAGCTTTGGCATGATTCGCTGTTTAAATATCAAATTGTGATGCGTGAAAACTTGCATCAGCGTATTCGTAATATTCTTAAATCTCGCCAGATTGGTGCTACTTATTACTTTAGCGGTGAAGCGTTAGAAAACGCGATTCTCACTGGCGATAATCAAATATTCCTTTCGGCTTCTCGCGCTCAAGCGGAAGTGTTCCGGCGCTACATTATTGCGATAGCGAAAGAGTTTTTAGACCTGGAGTTATCCGGCAACCCGATCACCCTATCGAATGGTGCTGAACTGCATTTCCTTTCTACTAATGGCAAAACAGCGCAGAGTTACCACGGCCATGTGTACGTTGATGAATATTTCTGGATAGGCAAGTTTGATGAGTTGAATAAAGTTGCTTCGGCGATGGCGACTCATAAGAAATGGCGTAAGACGTACTTTTCTACCCCTTCGACCAAAATGCACCAAGCCTACCCGTTTTGGACGGGTGATAAATGGCGCGGTGGCAAAGATACCCGCAAGAATATTGAATTCCCCACGTTTGAAGAGTACCGCGACGGTGGCCGTTTATGCCCAGATAGGCAATGGCGCTATGTGGTTACGATTGTGGATGCGGCGAACGGCGGCTGTGAGCTGTTTGATATTGATGAACTGCGCGAAGAGTACAGCGAAACCGACTTCGATAACTTGTTTATGTGCGTGTTCGTTGACGGTGCAAGTTCTATCTTCCAGTTCAACAAGATCACCAAATGCATGGTGGATGTGGCGCACTGGCAGGACTTCGACCCACGCAAGGCGCGACCATTTGGCAACCGCGAGGTGTGGCTAGGCTATGACCCTTCTCGGTCACGCGATAATGCTGTGTTGATGGTGGTTGCACCGCCGATTTTGGAAGGTGAAAAGTTCCGTGTGCTTGAGAAACATTCTTGGCGCGGCTTGAGCTTTCAACACCAAGCGAGCGAAATAAGCAAAGTGTTTAAGCGTTACAACGTTACTTATTTAGGTATTGATGTAACGGGCATTGGTGCAGGGGTTTATGACCTGCTGCATAAAAAGCACCCACGCGAGGCGGTGGCGATTCATTATTCCAATGAAAACAAAAACCGCCTTGTAATGAAAATGATTGATGTAATTGACGGTGAGCGTTTGCAGTTTGATGCCGAATATAAAGAAACGGCAATGGCTTTCATGGCGATTAAGCGCATGTCGACTAATAGCGGCAATATGATGACGTTCAAAGCCGACCGAAGTGAACTGGTTGGCCATGCGGATGACTTCTGGGCGCTTTCGCATGCGTTGGTGAACGAGCCGCTTGATTACAACAACCCCACTAAATCGACATGGCAGATGGCAGCATGACCGAACAAAACACGACACACCACGTAATCAATAAAGAAGACGGCGAAAAGTCTTCCATGGTTGAGTTTTCCGCTATTCCTGAATCTGTCGATAGCAGCAATTGGATGACTCAATATTGTGAGCTGATGTACAACGATGGCGACAACTATTGGGAGCCGCCCATTTCTTTAAAGGGCTTGGCTGACATTGCGAATGCTAACGCTTATCAAGGTTCTATTTTGAAAGCGCGCGCCAATTATGTTTCTGCACGGCTTATCAGTGGCGGCAATATTGCCGATCACTTAATGAATCGGGCATGTTGGGATTACTTCGGTTTTGGTATGTGTGCCTTTTTGATTTTACGCAATGGCTTTAAACAGCCGATTGGTTTGCACCCGTTACCCATGATGCACATGCGCAAGCGCAAGAACGGCGACTTTGTGCAGTTGTTACGCGACTACGAGTTTAAAGACTATCGCGCGGAAGATGTTATTTTCATTAGTCAATACGACCCACAGCAGCAAGTTTATGGTTTACCGGATTACCTAGGCAGCTTGCAAAGCAGTTTATTGAATAAAGACGCAACGATGTTTAGGCGCGCGTACTACAAGAACGGCGCACACATGGGTTATATCTTCTATTCGACTGACCCGAACTTAAGCGCAGATGATGAACAAGCGATTAAAGATGCGATGCGTAATTCACGCGGCCCCGGTAACTTTCGCAGCATGTATGTGAACATCCCCAATGGTAAAGAGAAAGGCATTCAGTTGATTCCTGTCGGTGACATTGCGACTAAAGATGAGTTTGAGCGCATCAAGAATATTACTGCGCAGGATATTTTTATTGGCAATCGCTTTCCCAACGGACAAGGCGGCATGACAACACAAGTGGGCGCAAATGTGCCTGACCCAATGAAGGTGAGCACGGTTTACGATAAATGCGAAGTGGTACCCGTTTGTAAGCTGTTTATGAAGGCGGTAAACGAGCACCCAGAAATCAGCAAGTACAAGCATTTGCACTTGAATTTTGATTTAACGATTGGTTACGACGCGGCTTAATTTTTAGCAATGAACGGAGATAGTGTAATGAACTTGGTTAATTCTTCTAATGGTCAATCTCGGGTGGTTTCTCATGGCTTATCTAAAGCGTTTGAGACAACTATCCCGATCACTGAACTGACGGAAAAGAAATATATTTTTTGTCAGCATGGCAGCAATGGCCGTGTATTTTTGGTTCCCAAGCTAAACGGCGTACCTGTTGCGGCCACTGGCGGCGTGGTTGTTACGGCTCGGCTTGGTGGTGTTGATGAAGCCATTCCCAGCGGTGAAGTTGATTTAGCACAATGCTTTCCCGCAGCTTATGAGAAACCACGTTGGGGTGGCCTTGCTTCCCACGTTGGCGTAATTGCGGCGGGTGAAATTACGGGCGCGGATGAGATTACGTTTATTGTGGAGCGTTACTAATGCGTGATTTTCCTGATGATGAGGTGATCACTGCGGTTGGCGCATCTTCTGGTTTGCGTGGTTTCCCTTTTGATGAGAGCTTGTATTTAAAGCCAAGGTTCGCCCCGTTTTTTGATGGTTTAGCGCAATATGTTCAGTTGAGCGAAGCTATTGTTATTCCGTCGAACGTTGATTTTTATATTGAAGTTAAAATGAGTGGCCTTTCGAATAATTCTTATCAATCTATTTTTTCTGGGCCGACGATCGATAACTTCTATCGAACTTTACCAGGTGGAGAAGGCATTCAATCTTATGCGGGTTCTTATGCTATCACTTGGTCAACATCCGACTTTGACGCTTCCAAAACTCAAACTTACGCTTTGCGCAGAGTTAATAATGTTTTGTCCATAGTCATTGACGGCGAATCAAAATCAAGCCGAAGCAACTCAACTCAACAAGTTGTTTTCGATCGCTTGATGCGAGCTTGGACAACTTCTTCGTACTCTTCAGGAACCCTCGATCACTTTAAGGTTTCTATTGGTGGCACTTTAACGAACTTGATTGAGTTCAACCAAAAAAACCAAGCGGTTCAAGTGCCATCGGTTGGCTCGATAAGCGCGATGATAATAAATCACACGGATGCGATGTGGAGGAACGTCTAATGCTTTATCAGATTTATGCGTATTTAACTGATGCGAGTTGGCATCAATTTGCTCAGCCTCTTTTCCCTGATGCGATTGATGTTGCGGGTTATCGTCTTTGTGTTTTCACTAACCGCGATACGCCTTTTTTGAAAACCTTCGCTTCTGAGCATGGTTTTATTGCTCAGCGGCTTAGTGTTGAGCAGACGATTAAAGCGATGGAAGGCGAAGAGGCTGGCCCGTTCGTGTGCGACTTGGAGATCGCCAAGGCAATCAAGCAACATTTTGAGCCAGATATTCAGAATTATTAATGCTCACATAACACTCTTGCGGAAACTGTACAAAAACACAGCTTATTGACGTATTATTACTGAGTCAGTCAATTAGCTAGGTTTTTGTTTATGCGCGTAATATGCCCAGAGTGCGGATGTAAAAGCCGTATCCACAAGTCGAATAGAATCACCGATAGCCATGCGGATTTATATTGTTCATGCAGTGACCCGGAATGCGGCCATTCTTTTGTTATGAACCTTTCCTACAGCCACACGCTTAGCCCTTCTGCTAAGACAACAAGCCAACTTGCGTTTACTTTGATGAAAGCCTTGCCACCGGAACAGCGGCAAGAACTCAAGCAGCAACTTTCTATGTTGTAGCTTTTTGCTATTACACTTTAAACACTGGGCTTTGTGATTCTGCGGCCATCTCCATAATACTGGTGATGGCCGTTAGCTTTTCTGGTGTGATGGTTCCTTTGCTGTCGGCGATGATTAAGCCTGTTAAATAGGCTCCTGCTTTTTTTGTTGCTTCCGTTGCTTCGCTTACCGACATAGCGTCGATCACTAATTCTAATGCTGCAAGATGTATGCTTTTTTTCTGCGTTATCTTTGCAGCACTAATGGTTTCTAGTTCAGCCATTTAGCCTCCAACCTGACGTGATATACTGTATATTAATACAGTACTTTTTTAGTAACAAATTTATTTATGTGATTTATCGCCTATACTGAACATGGCGATTTGTATCTAGCCGGGGCGAACTATAAATATTCTAATGCTTTGGTATTGCGATCTGCTTCAACGTTCATTTCAACCTAACCTTAGTTGGCATTTATACCGTACATAACCGCCATATGTGGCGATTACGCAGGGGATTTTATGCCAAAACAAACCCGCCAAATTGACCCTATCATGTTGTTTTTTATTCAAGAACGACTGAGACAGCGCAAAACGCAGCGTGTTTTAAGCCGCCTTTCGGGTATTGATTACCGTATGCTTCAACGCCTTGAGCAAGGTGAACGGGTTGTGGATATTGTGCAGATTCGGCGGCTATGTGATGCGCTGAATATTCCGCTTTCTCATCTTTCTTTGTATGAAGGTTATTCAAGTGATGAGCAGGCAATGATTCGGTCATTACCTGCTGAGATTCGTGATCAGCTGTTGAGCTTGGTTGGCGCGATAAGTAAGGAACTGGATAAGCTGAGTGTGTGATAAAACCCACCGAGCGGTGGGTTTTGGGTTGTTACTTGACCGACTCACGCAGGCACTTCACTGACTCAACATTGCTCAAATCTGCAATGTACAAACTCCATCTTTTATGCAACGAAAAACTCATAGATATGCTTCTTGCTCTATTACTCATATCACCGGACGTGATAACAATTGAATGACCGCTATAACCCGCTGTCATTTGCCCTTCTGTTGAACGGAAATCAATTCTCTTACAACAACTACTCAACCCTCTTAAATTGATTCCTGAGTACTCACTAAACATATTTTTTAATACCCAGACATCGACGAATGGCAAGTTCTCTTTATCTAGTATTACATGTAATTTTTCATCTTCTCCGATACTGACAAAGAAAGTCACGATGAATTCCATCGCGTTAACTAGGCTCTTCATTGATTTTTCCATCACATCACCTCTTCCACTTCATAAACTTCAACATTGAGCCAGTGCTGAATGTTTTTGTTTTCATTGAGTACCCAATGCCATTTGGGCTCGGCTAGGTGTTTGGGTAGTTTGATGACTTTTTTTGTTGCGCCATCATTGGCGACTACTTTCTTTGGCTTTTCTAACACGGTAAAGCTGAAGTTCACTTCGTCGAACGTGACGGTTTCACCGTCTAGGTCTTCAAATGAATAAGCCGCTTGATGTGCGTGGTATGTTTTTCCGGTGGTTAGTTGCATGGTTATTTCCCTATTTTGGTTAATACACTGAACATCGCCGCGGCTTGCATTTTTACGGCCATGCTGTTTTCTATCCGTGAAGTGAGGTTTTTTAATACCAATAATTTTTCGAAATCGCTTAGCTCTGCACTCGCGGCGAACGCTTCAAACTTTTCTTCTAACTGACTTGAAACCACATCAACGGTTTCTTGGTCTATTTCATGGTTTTGTTTCATATTTTTAAGCTCCTACGCTAATGGCCAGTCTTCTATCATTTCTTTGTACTCACTCCAGCTTGTTGCGGCAGGAACGTCGTGGGCAAAGATAGATAAATCCGGTTGTGGGTAATCATCATCTTCCGTCAGTTGAATAACTTCCGGCTCTGGCTCGGCTTTCTCGCCTAGCCAACTCAAATCAGGCTTAAATTCATTGCGGTATACAATTTGGTCAGGCCGTCTTTCGCCATCGCCAATGTGCAGCTTGACGCTTTTCTCTTCCGTTACCCTTAACCAGCGCCCTTTCAACAGGTTTTGCCTGAAACTTTCGGTTAAATCATGCTCATTTATTAACCGACTTATTTCATATTCAACTAACGGGCTTAACTCTATATCGTGATCACTATTAACCTGTTCGCTTTGGGGCCGCGTACAGTTATTGACAGAACTCCGAGAGGCGGCAGAGCCGCCAGAAAGAGCAAGAGCCCCCGCTTCAGCTTGGTTTGTCTCATTTGGCTTCAGGCGTTTGCGGCTGATTTTCCACGTGTTTGGGTTCTCAGTTGGTTTGAAAACTTCATACTCTTTTTCAATGCGAGTTTTAGTGGTGGGCTTTTTGGTGATAGTCCAATTCTTAACGCGGGTTTTTACCATCACGCCGGAAGCGTCGAACCCTTCTAGCTTGCGCACGGTTTCGCCATGTGGTGAGGCAAACGGCAACTCTAAATAAACGTTCTTCACTGTTAAGTCTTTGCGCGGCACAAACGGGCCACCTTGGCCCATGATGTAACCTTGAAAATCCCCTTTGTCGGCGGCTTCCATGGCAGCTACGGCGCTGCCGTTTTGGTTCTCTAAACTCGGTTGATAGTTTTCGCTTAGCATCACGAACAGGCGCTTTGCATCAAAACGCTTTTTATCTTTCAATAGAGCATCTGGAATGGGCGGGCCGACAAACTTCTTGTTTGGCTTGCGCTCCATTTCTTTGTAGATCTCTAACATTTCGTCACGCGATAGCTGAGTCAGGTAATCCATAAAGCTGGATTTATCTAAATTGGCGTAGCGGCGCAGCTCGCGGTAAGTCGTCACTGGCGCACCGCCGAAGAACTGGAACTGGCGAATAGCCCAGCGTGATTTCCACGCACAGACGTTTTTCGCCATGTCTTTCACGCTTTTGCCCGTTTCATCTGAAACGAGATCATCCATTGCGTAACCATCAATATTTTTAGCAATGTATTTGGCGATATAGCCTGTGGCTGTGCCTTGGCTTGGGTCGATGAATTTCACATCACAACGGGCTTTGTAATTGATGTTCAGTGACGTGACTTGGTTTTGCATCGTCGCCACTTTGACTTGCTCGGGTATTTCAATTTCTGGGCGCAGGTCAGCCAGCGCGCATGGGTAATGCTTGGCATAAAGTTTGGTCGGCACCTTGAAGCGGTTGGCCTTTTCGATTCTTTCTTGATACGACAGCACGTAGCTTTGCGCGCTGTAGTTAACCGGGTAATAAAGCTCGGCTTTGTCGAATAGCTCCATCGCTTCGGCTTTTACTGCATAACGAATGAAGATGTCGGAAACTCTTAGCGCGTCTTGCGGCCTTACCCACAACAACAAATGCCAGTGCGGTGTGCCGTCATGGTGTGGCTCGGCCACGCGCAGGCCAAACCAACGAATTTCCTCACGCCCAAGTTTTGCGCGAATGCGTTGCCATACGTTGTTTAAGTAGTCTTGGGTTTGCTTTGGGCTTGCACCGTTCCAGTGGCTAATAAAACCACCGTTTTGATAATTGTTGTGGTATTTGCCCGGCGCGGTGAGCGTAAGGAACATGCCTTGCAGGTTGAGCAAGTTACCGATGTCTTCATAGCCACGGCAGCGCGCCATCAATTCATGGCGCAGAATGGCAGGGTTAGAAATGCTTTTTAGTACCATGCCCATGAGTTCGGCTTCTTCGCCTGTTTCTTCTTCAAACAGCATGCCGTTTTTGATGAATTCCCAATTCTTCTCTTTTTGCTCTTTGTGTTCGCGCAGACAATCCCACGAGCAGTAAGCCGATGCACGTTTAGACACTTGCCCCATAGCAATGGCAAGGTGTTCACGCATGATTTTACGCACACGCACTAAGCGATTGAGTATCCACTTTTCATCGCTCATTTTTAGAATGTCGGTCGTGGCTGATAGTGGAGTTTGCTTCTTGTATTTGCGCGCTGGCTTAATGCCAAGCGATCGCACGAACTGGGCAAGCAGTTCGTAAACGATGATTAATGCGGCGTCCACTTCTTCACCCGTTTCTTGTTGATGCTGTTCCATGATCACGCTTTTCTTTTTGTTGATGATGCAGGAAAGCTTGAATGCCATGTCTTTGAGCTCGTCACGCTCAAGCTCTGCAATGATGCGCTCTTTGCTTGGCTTGGCGTTTTGTTCGATACGGTCAAAATCAAAGCCGATTTGCTTTGGTTGCGGCTGTTGAAAATCGCTTTGCTCAAGGTCGTTTTCTTCACTGAGCAAAGTGATTTTGTGTGTGGTGGGCAGTTGGCTGTATTGGGCCAGCACTAAGCGAACGCGCGCTCGTGCGGGTTCCATCTTTTCACGTAGGAAGGTGTTAGCTTCGCGGTTGCCCTCTTTTTTGAAGATGGCAAGGTAGCGGTTAACGAAGTATTTGGTTAAATAATCTGGCAGGTCAGCAAAGTAGCTTCTGTACCATTCAAAATCTTGCTTGTTGGCTTCGTAGAGTTTGCGCTCGATAACGCTGAGGTTTTCTGGCTCTTTGTTGAAGCTAAGCGGCTGCGCGATATGAATGGATTGTGCCGGGGCGTTTTTGTTGCGCGACCATTCAAGAAAGAGTTGGTTTGCTCTTTCTTGTTCATATTCGCTTATTTCAAGTGCGCGAAGTTCGTCGACATCAACGTCTTGATACCAAGAAATCAGGCGCTCACTTTGGGTTAACCCTTTTTCGTGATCGCGCCTGCTTTTTTTGGTGGCGTAGGTGGTGGTCAAAATGGTATCTCGTCATTCAGTGCTTGTTGACACGATGGCGAAATCCATAAGCATTCGACACGCTTACCAGTTCCGCGACCAGCAGAAATTCGAGCGCTCTTTTCTTCTTTTCGCCAACTGGCCAGATAATCGTTATAAAGCTCAGAGTCATAACCTGAAATGATGACCATTCCTTTAAGCTCAAGAGTCGATTTCAATAATGATTCGTGATCTTGAGCGGTCATTTCATGCTGGTAATATCGATTGCCTTTGACTCTGCTTTCTGGCACATATGGCGGATCGAGATATTGAAGAGTTTCTTCACCGTCATGCTTCCTCATGACCTCGATAGCTGGCTTATGCTCGACAAGCACCGATTGAAGTCTCTTGCACACTAATGAGAGATTGTCTGGATATCTTTGCCATAAATGCATTGCAGTGGCGTATTGACGCTTAGTATCAGTTCTGAACCCAGTAGTACCACCTGTCGCTGCAGCAGAGCCGAAGCCCATAGTTGCACGGACAACCATCCGGCGCGCTTTTTCTAATGGCTCATCACACGGCTCGAATGCCAACTCAAAATCCTTTCGAGAATATGGAGTCAATGCACATAACTCTCTTAGCTGCAGGTTTTGTTCTGGGCAGCGAAGAACCTTGAACAGATTAACTACATCATCATCGAGATCGTTATACACCTCGGCATATGACTGCGGCTTCTGAATTAAAACTCCTGCAGCTCCACCGAAAGGTTCTACATAGCACTTATGCTTAGGGAAGTGAGAAATAACCCAAGGAGCAAGGCGGAATTTAGCGCCGTGATAGCGCATTATTGGAGATGTAATTTTGGTCATGCTGCCTCCTCACGCTTTTGATTAACTGGCATGCCGCAGCTTGGGCAGGTGGTGTCGCTTTCTTTGATCACCGATGGGCAGTGTGGGCATAGGGTTTCTTTCATACTTCCCCCGAAATGATGTGACTTAAAGCTTGCGGAATGTTGAAACGGTTTCCGTAATCCCAAATGAACCATGAGTATTCGCAGGAATCTGAACGCCCCCTAACAAAGCGTGGTCTTGGGATAATGATTGGCGTTTTATTTGGGAACCCCACTTCAGCCCAAAACGGAACCCTTTTTATTGAACCCAAAAAGTTAACGCGCTGTAGGTATGCCATTGTTCCGTTCGGTGCTAACTCACTTAAGCTTTTGCGAATAAACTCTTCTGTCAGTGAAAATGGTGGATTAGTGATGATCACATCTTGCTTACCGAAATCAGTGGTTAGGTAATCAACGCCCATTTCTATTTCTGCGTATGATTTTTGTGATAGTGGTAAATCAACCTTTTCGAAGATCGCCCCTGTCCCATAACATGGCTCTAGAAACGTATCGGTTTCACGAAGGGTTAACTTTGCTAGTAATGCGTCAACCACCTCTGTCGGTGTTGGATACAATTCACTAGGCTCCACTTTTCCGTTTGTTGAGCTCATTTTTTCTGTTCCTTCGATAATTGACGACAAACCACACAAACGTTGAAACCGTGCTTGTCTTTTTCAACAAGCAGGTCATTAACGACGCGGTGGCAGTGACGGCAAATACAGTGCGTGGCTTGGTTGCTCATATCAGCTATTCTCCAACTCACGACCACAAAAAGGACAGTAAGAACAAAGCATTCTTACTGAATCTTTCGTGAGGTTTTTGGCTGGGGTTTTATCCTTTTTCATCTGTCGATATTCGATATTGATTTGTGGATTTACCGGAACACGATCACCCGAAAAGAAAAACGAATACCCTTCCCACGCTACTTTTAAATCCGTTGCGCCATCAGGCAGTTGTGCGATTACTCGCTCTTTAATTCTTTCTAGATTCTCGTCAAAACAGTTACATTTGCTCATATCACATTGCCTCTAAGGTTGGGTGGCCGTGGATGGGTTCGCAGTCGCGCCACCACATTTGCATTGATGCGTGTTGGCTTGTGCTGCGGTTGCAGGCGGAAACAAAGAAAAGGGCGCGGATTGCGCCTAGGGCTTGGTGTGACATATCGCTGTCTGTGGATTGGTTGAAAACAACAATCCAAAAGCACCACCAAGCGGTGATGAAGTCTTCAAGGCATAAGCCTTGTTTTGTGCCGTTAACGCTAACGAGCATGGCGCGCGTTGAATCAAGTTCGAGCATTGGCCCTTGGCTTGATTCGATAACGTTAAACACACGAAAGAACTGTTCTATTTTGCGAGTAGTGAACCCTTCATGACGCAAGATCACTTCCAGTTCTTCTTTGTGAACCGTGATGATGTTAGCCATTATTCGGCCTCCACAACGAAAGGCCCGTCTGTAACAATCAGTCCACCTTCGTCATCAAAAATGAAAGAAAGACCTTCGTACAAAACACCCGCTTCAGAAAAAAACAAATCTGCAAACTCATCAGACTTGGAGGCTTTTGAATGCAATAGATTAGATAATTCACCTAATACGGCGCTTTCTTCTCGCATAGCTTCTGAATGCTGATCGGTTAGCTCTTGGCGTTTTTGACGTGCGTTTTTCACATCGTCTAATAACTGCTTCACTGGCTTGGATACGGTTATCTTGCTCATGCTCCCACCTCAGCTTTTGCTTCAGAGGCTTCACGCGCTTCTATGATGAGTTCAGTTAATTGGCTTTCGATGTAAAGGAGTTTTTTAAGTGGGTTAGGTTCGATGTTTAAAAAGACGTGTTCATCTAATAGCCTTTCTTTTTTCGACTCTTTATCACTCCAGACTGTACTAACATCAAACGCAGAAACATCGAACGAGTTCGAACTGCCATCAAAAGCAGTAAACACTTGGATCACATCCGTATTCGCCATAGCCAGTACGTTGATGGCGTGGATAACATCGTAGATATCGCGGTTTTTCATTGCGTTCAGCGTGTTCTCAGCCATATTTTCAGCACTGCGATCATAAAAGCCGATTAGGTTTCCACGGTGATATACCGCCTCAGGCATTTTAAGACCCGCCGTTTCTAACCTGCCTATTAAATCGTGTATTCTTTCCTCTTCCTCAACACTCATTTCATAGCTTGCGCTGTGATTTGGCCAGAGAACCTTTGGTACTAAACTAGACATTGCAAACGCAATTTTGCGGTTTTCAGTTAGGGTGATTTCTTGAATTAACTTCGTTTGTTCAAGTAACGCTTTAATTTCTTTGCGTACTTCAATCGCTTGCTCTAATTCACTCATTTTCAAAGCTCCTACGCTTATCGATGTAAAAAAAGCCCTCCCTCAATCCGAAGAAATCGAGAGGGCAAAGACGCCTTGGCTAGGCTTGGGTATTTCGTTTAAAACTGGGTTACGACCAACGGTCTAAAATGCGCTGCGCTTTCATATCTAGGCGGTTGATTTCTTGCGCGATGAGCGATCGCTTCATTTGCGTTGTGTCTTCGCTGTTGGCTTTTTCGATCAGCTCTGCGCGTTTTTTGCGTAATGGTTCAAGCAGTTTTTCGCGCAGCTCTCCACGAACGCGCTGTAGGCAAGCTAGCCCCTTTTGCTTTTGCGTAGCGTTCAGGCTGTGGTGCGGCATGTCCGGGCAAGGTTGGTGACATGCGGTTTCAAAGTTTTGGATTGCAACTGACATGGTGGTTTCTCCTATGCTAAGCCGGGGATGGCTGCACCGTTCATCACGAAATCAACACCCATGCTGAGCAAAGGTGATACGCCTGTGGTGCGTTTTTCTAAATCGGATATCAACAAAACGAGGTTGCCAAGCGCCGCTTGGGCGGTGGCTAAGGTTTTGCGTTTTTGGCTGCGCGGGTAGCGGTGTTCGTGGCTAAGTGCTAACACGCTGCCAGAAAGTTGGCCCGTAAGGTTCGAGTGTTCAAGGATGCGTTCAACAAGGCTTTTCGCTTGTTCTTCCACGGGTACCGATGCCGTTACCACGCCCAAATCACCCAGCAAGGTGTTTAGGATGCTGTAATCACCCGACTCTTTGCACAGCAAAGCCAGTTCTACAGGGTTGAGTACGTGCGGTTGCTCTGGGTTGAGCTTGTTCCGCAACATGGTTCCGCTTTTTATGCCAATGCGTTTGGCGAGCGATTCCATGTTGTGGTTAACGGCGAAATCACAACAAACAGCGTTGTAAGATTGCTGTTTGCGTTCACGTAATTCGCACATGGTTGTGTTTGCGTCCATGTTCGACAATCTCCTAAGCGAAGAACGGCGGCACGAAAATGACGACAAGTGCGAACACGTGTAGCCATTTCGGGCAGTGGGTTTTAGTGGGTACAAGGGAAGAAAGGCGCATGGTTAAACCTGTTGTAGCGCGGCTTCTTCAGCCCACTTAACCATGTTGACCAACACTAAACGTTGGGTGCCTTGTTTTTCGCGGATAGGGATGTCGCCGTCAGACAACAACTTATCGAAAGTGCGTGGTTTAATGCCTGTGCGGCGTAGAAACTCTGCTTTTGTGACGTATGCAGCATCAACTGCTATCTGTACGCTTGCCATGGTGATATCCTTAACGGTTGAATTAGAGCGGTTCTTTGCGAGAAACGGCGCTTTAATGTTGAACACACAAGGATTATTGATCACGATTGAGTTCAAATCAAACTCAAAACAGAACAATTTGAATTTATTTGTGATCAGATTCAAAAAGACAGGGCTATATGGACGCAAAAAAACCAATTCTTCCATACGAATATTTGAAGGGTAATGAATTCGTTGAGAAGCTGAAGGACGTTTTAAACTGTAGATCTCATCAGGAACTTGCGGATATTCTCAACGTACCTAAATCTACGTTTAGCACATGGAGCAAACACGACCGGACCTCACATGAGCTCATGGTTAGACTTCATTTGAAACTTGGAATACCGATTAAAGAACTTGCTTTGAGTTCAGACGACACAAGCGAACTTGGTGCGGTTGGTGATTTACGCGCAAGCTATAGCATTCCAAGCAGTTCCTCTTTTTTAAACCCGCAGCATTCAACTGTGATTCTAAAAAGCTTTTGCCTTTCAAATGGTCAGCTTTTGGATACAGGCGAAATCCCCTATGCGGTGCGCATCTTCAACAGTTGGAACCTTGATTCGTTAACCACGATAGAAATCGAAACGAACGATGGCCGCTTTCTTGTAGATAAAAATCAGAATGATGCGGTAAGTGGTGAATACCTAATTGATATGAATGGCCGAATGTCGATCAACCATATTCAAAGGCTTCCTAATAAACTCGCCGTTGTGTTCGGCAATGCCACCGTAGAAGTGGCAGAGGAAGATATAAAAGTCATTGGCCGCGTAGCCGTGACATTAAAGAAAAACTAATTATTAACTTGGCTAGGTGAATATATGACGGACTCACACTTATTGGACGAACATGGTCAACCCAGATTTTTTGGCTTTAACAATAAACGCAATAAAGAAAAAGCATTGAAAGCGCTTCAAGGAATTCTTTCAGGCGTTAGTGCCGATAGGGTTTTAAATAGTACTGAAGTACTTTTCTTAGATACTTGGCTGCGCACCGACTCCCCTATTAAAAACGATGGTGACTTTCTCGATTTAAGAGATTTAATTGAGGATATATTAGAAGACGGTGTCATTGAACCTGATGAATTAGAAGACCTACACAATTTGATTAATGATGTTCTGACTTATGGTTTCAAGGATGGCTTGCAAACTGACGGAATGATTAATCAACTTCTTGGCTTCTTACAAGGCTTAACGGCTGACGACACTCTCAATGATAAGGAAATATTAGCCCTCAAACGACTGATTGAATCGAATGATGATGTTATATCTTCTTGGCCCGGCGATGTCATTCATGAGCGTTTAATTCAGGTACTTGAAGATGGCATCATTGACGATCAAGAAAAGCAAGAATTGCTAGTCATGTTTAAATCTATCTGCGGTCAACAATTTACTGATTCTGGCTGTGCTGAATGTTTCGCTACAGATTACTTTTCTGATGATATTGAGCTTGAATCGGTTAATGGCTTACGTGTTTGTTTTACTGGTAAGTTTTTTTCTGGCAATAGAAAACATATCGAAAGCCAAGCTAAAACTAACGGTGTATTAGTCTGCTCTGGTGTCAATAGAGATTTGGATATTCTTGTTATTGGTTCTATGGCAAGCAGAGACTGGATTCACACTAGTCACGGCAGAAAAATTGAATCAGTAATTAATAATCGCCGCACTGGTTTTAAAACACATATTGTCACTGAAAAAGCTTGGCTTTCGCTTATTTGCTAGGGGTTCTACATGCAATACAAATTTATCTTATTACTATCTTCGGCGTTTTTATTTGGATGCGGCGATAACAATTCCACACCTGACTTTAAGGTAAACGCTACTACTGCGACTAATTTTCCTTATACGTTAAAAAATCAGCCTGCTGTATCAGTAGCCATAAAACAGGATGGAGATAACTTTTGTGAAGTTACTCTATTTAGAAACAATGTCCGCGAGGGCTATTCCGCTACGCTTTCTCAAAAAAGCTCTGGCGAACTCAGTTCTAGTTGCTATTGGAAAGGCGCATATTTCACTCAATCATCTAAACATCCGACAATTGCTCAAATTACGGTTGAATCTCTAGATGAAAAGACACAAACAGCGGTACTTAAAACAACGCTAAAACTAGTGAACAACAAAACCTTGAAAGACTACTTTGAATTGAAAGATATTCAATTTTCTATTTCAGGCGATCAGTATGTGAACTTAACAACCATGCCAAGCAATTAACGATTCACATAATGTCAGTTCGCAACTTAAAAGACGGCAGCAAAAAACCTTGGCTTTGTGAGTGCTACCCACAAGGCCGCAATGGTAAACGCGTTCGTAAACGCTTCGCCACTAAAGGTGAAGCGAATGCTTATGAAAACTTTGTGATGCGCGAAGTGGATGATAAGCCGTGGATGGGTGGAAAAGCTGACCGCCGCAGTTTGTTAGATATGATTGATTTGTGGCAAGAACGCCACGGCCAATCATTGGCGAACGCCAAGCAAACCTATAACCGCTTGATGGTTATCTGCAATGGTTTGGGTGACCCATTTTATTCTAAACTAACCGCGAATATGTTTACTGAATACCGCAGTAAACGCATTGCCGGGGAAGTTGCGGATTTAAATGGCAAGAAAACAGCGGTTTCATTTAGTACATGCAATCACGAACAAGCCATTTTCAATTCTATGATCAGTGAACTGCAAAGTATGGGGGAATGGAAAGGTGAAAACCCGCTGGCAAATGTTCGACAGTTCAAGCTGCATGAAACTGAAATGGATTTTTTATCGATTGATGAAATTCAAAGTTTGATTGCAGCAGCAGAAAACCATTCACACCCTGACTTACACAAGTTCATTAAGTTATGTTTAGCAACTGGCGGCAGGTTCAGAGAAGTAGCGCGCTTAACGGGTTCACAAATCAATAGCTATGACGCATTCCATAATAATGGTGATGCGATTAAAAAGCACACGGTGACGTTTACGCAAACAAAGGGCAAGAAAAATAGAACAGTTCCGATCGGCAAGGAAGAGTTTGAACTGATTTACACTGGCGACCATGGCCCCTTATTCAGTATCAGCTATGCCACGGTTCAACGCTTCATTGCAGCTCAAGTGCCAAGGCTAAACCGCCAAGCCGCGCACGTTCTTCGCCACACTTATGCTTCATACTTCATGATGAACCGAGGCAATATTATTACGTTACAACGCATCTTAGGTCACAGTGATATTAAGTTAACCATGCGCTATTCGCACCTATCACCTGACCACTTAGAAGAGGCAGTAAACAAAAGCCCAATAGCCATGCTACGCAACAAAAATGGCGACTAACCGCCGCCAAAAAGTGGCGACAAAATGGCGGCGCATTTTATTTATATGTGCGAATATATGCGGATATTTGCAGTTTGATGTTTTTTAACTCATTGAATTAAAGCCACCAAGCCAAGCAAGGCAAGGTTTCAAAGGTATCGGAGAAAATACGAATTGTTACTGGACATACTCACGCAAAGCGTCAACGAATTTCAAGC
Source organism: Vibrio sp. B7 (assembly GCF_963888765.1). Taxonomy (NCBI): domain Bacteria; kingdom Pseudomonadati; phylum Pseudomonadota; class Gammaproteobacteria; order Vibrionales; family Vibrionaceae; genus Vibrio; species Vibrio sp. B7. The sequence continues at coordinate 185,287 of NZ_CAWPKR010000036.1, read as the reverse complement.
TGACTGCCTAAAACTTTGTGAAAAGCACTACCCCACCATACACAACCAAGGAATGAGTGAACATCACTTAGGACTGGCTTTTGCTCGCAGGTTGGCTCGTACACTCAGTGAATTTGGGCACCCATGCCACTATTCTGTTATTGAATCAATCCCTCAGCGAGACATGCCACACCATTACAGAGTGAGCAGTGATGCCGGAACGGTATGGATCCTGACTCACCATATGGTCAGTGCAGGTAAAACCTGTCGAGAAAAGTTGATGCAAGACATTGCGCAGTGGAAATATGAGTACGCTTACGCGATTCAACCGAATGATTTACTGTTATTACTGACCGATCACTGGATCAGTCGTAGCCAAAAAAGTCGCGAGTTACTTCATTGGTGGACAGGGCAATTACCCGATGAAATAGATCAATACCTCGCACAAGGTATCACACTGTATGAAAGTGACTCATTGCTAACTCAATCTTTAGAGAACCGTTTTCAAATTAGCCCTTGTTATATTAAATTTAGCCATCCTTTAAAACGCTCTAAAAACCAGCAACTAGTCCGAAAGTACATTCAATTATATGCCGTATTACAATGGGCGTAACGTAAACAAACCGCCCTCATTTTCTTCCAAGTTCTAGATTTTATATTACCCTCTTCATTGGGCTAGCACACACTCAATCAATTGAACCTGCCACATCACATTCACTAAATAATTCAATATTTGTGACGCTGTTTTGACAACCCACAAATTTTCATCTTAGCCAAAGGTACAATTGACAAAGGTCAAGGTGAGTCAATAATATAGCATGGCATATTGGCGCTCGGATGCTTCAAGCAAAAATTAATGATTAGGATGTCGAAAATTGTATGCTTTTAACTAACAAAACTCAGTTTTCAAAATGCATGTCTCTGGATTCCGATGGCCAGTTTATTGCTCATTACCAGCATCTTGTGCTGCGAAGCGTTTTCCAGCCGATATTCTCGCGGGATAACCGTATTGTGGGCGTTGAAGCCCTAGTGAGAATAACCGCCAATGGCAGCACGACCATTCGCCCCGATTGTTTTTTCCATTCCGACACTATTAATCCCATCGACAAACTTAACGTAGAAAGACTCAGCCGAGTTATCCACATCCGAAACTATGCCCTTTCCGAATATCGTCAATGCCAATTATTTCTAAATTTACTGCCTGTCGCGGGTGAATTGTTTGCCATCAGCGACATCAACAAAGCATTGCTATGCGATCGCCTCAAAGAACTGCATATAGAACATAATCAACTGGTCATGGAATTGATTGAAATCGATTCAGAAAATGAAAGCAAGCTGCAATGCGCAACGCAAAGTCTGGCTGCAAATGGTTTTAAAATTGCCATTGATGATTTTGGTACTCAAGCCTCAACACCACAACGGGTTAATTTGGTGACGCCTGATATCATCAAATTTGATCGAAGCTTATTACTCAAATATATGCAAGGTGATTGTGACCCACTTATGGATGGCATTACCCTTGCGAAACAGAATGGTTCCAATACCGTTGTAGAAGGCATCGAAACCCAAGCGCAACTCGAAGCAATGCAAAAACTCGATATTGATATGTTTCAAGGCTATTTTTTAGCCATGCCGGAAGCGATAGTACCAGCCATTAAGATGGCCATTTAATCGCGATATTCTTTACATTCGCGATAGCGCCCCAACTTTACCGCTACTTTCAATATTCACTCACTGTTTTCCTAGCGACAACATCACGTTATTTAACTGTATGACATAGCGTGATGTTTAATAAGAAAAGGAAATAAGCTCTTGGGTATAAGGGTGCTGAGGATTGAGAAACAGCTGTTGCGTTTCCCCTTGCTCAACGACTTCACCCTGTTTCATCACCATAGTGTAATGGCATAATGATTTCACCACATGTAAATCATGGCTAATGAACAAGTACGTTAACCCATATTTTTGTTGCAGCGATTTAAGCAAATCCAACACTTGCGCTTGAATCGTACGATCTAAAGAAGAAGTTGGTTCATCAAGTAAAATGAACTCAGGTTTAAGCACCAATGCCCGAGCAATCGCGATACGTTGTCGTTGCCCACCAGAAAACTCATTGGGATAACGGTATCGAGTGGCCGGGTCGAGTTCAACTTCTCGCATCACATCACAAATCATTCGTTCAACAGTTTGTCGATCATAACGGCTATGAACCTCTAACCCTTCACCAATAATCTGCGCCACCGACATTCTCGGATTCAGTGCTGAAAATGGATCTTGAAAAACGACTTGCATCTTGCTGCGATAAGGTAACATAGCTTTCCTATCTAACCCTTGCAGCTCATTATTGTCGTAACAAATCGAGCCTTCCGAATGGACTAATTTTAGTATCGCCATACCAGTGGTCGATTTACCCGAACCGCTCTCGCCAACAATTCCTAATGAATGTCCTCTTTTAAGCTTAAACTGCATGTCGGTGACAGCTTTAATATGCGAGACCGTGCGCTTGAATAAGCCGCCAGTGATGGGAAACCAGACTTTGAGATGCTGAAGCTGCACTAGAATTGGGTTGTCAGGGTTTACGTCAACGGGCAAACCTCGAGGATCGGATTCAATCAATTTTTTGGTATAAGAGTGAGAGGGTGATGAGAACAGCGTTTTGGCATCATTGACCTCGATCACTTGCCCATTTTGCATCACTGCAACGCGATCAGCGATACGCTTAACAATACTGAGATCATGAGTAATGAACAACATGGCCATACCCAGTTCTTGTTGCAGGTTTTTAAGTAGATCTAATATTTGCGCCTGCACAGAAACATCAAGCGCAGTGGTCGGCTCATCAGCAATCAGTAATTCAGGCTCATTGATCAAAGCCATCGCAATCATGACTCGCTGGCGTTCTCCCCCAGAAAGTTCATGTGGATAAGCATTAATCTTAATTTCTGGCGATCGAATACCCACTTTTTCTAACCATGCAATGGCCAACTGACGTGCTTTGCTGCTTTTTAGTCCTCGATGAATCTCCACAACTTCGATTAACTGTTTACCAACTTTGTGCAGAGGGTTGAGTGAGACCATTGGCTCTTGGAAAATCATACCAATCCGCCCACCTCGTATACCTCTTAATTGCCTCTCGCTACAGTTCAACGTATTGATACCATCAAAAAAGATCTCCCCTTGCAAATAGTGGGCAGCACTTTTCGGTAACAACTTCAAAATGGCATTCGCCGTCACTGATTTACCAGAACCACTTTCCCCCACCAGAGCTAAGGTTTCCCCTGCGGAGAGAGAAAGTGACACTGCTTTAATCACAGGTTCAACATTGTCTTTTTGACCAAACCCGACCGAAAGATTTTGGATAGAGAGTACGGTTTTACTCATCATCTTCTCCCTGTCGAATGCGGGTCAAAAGCATCGCGTACCGCTTCGCCGATAAAGACCAATAATGTCAGCATTAACGAGAGCACCACAAATGCTGAAATACCTAACCATGGAGCTTGTAAATTGGCTTTCCCTTGCGCCAATAATTCGCCCAAAGAGGGCGAGCCGACTGGCAAGCCAAAACCGAGAAAATCTAAGGATGTTAAAGTCGTAACTGAGCCTGAAAGAATAAAGGGCATCATGGTTAAAGAAGCCACCATCGCGTTAGGTAGCATGTGGCGAAGCATAATGCGGCGATCACTCACACCCATCGCTTGCGCAGCCCGCACATAATCAAAATTACGACAGCGTAAAAACTCCGCTCTCACCACGCCCACTAAACTCATCCAACTAAAAAGCACCATAATACCAAGCAACCACCAAAAATTCGGTTCGACGAAACTCGATAAAATGATCAGCAGAAAAAGCGTTGGCATCCCTGACCAAACTTCAATAAAACGTTGCCCAAGTAAATCAAGCCAACCGCCATAATAACCTTGAGTGGCACCAACGATAACGCCTATCACTGACGAGACGAGTGTTAATACAAAGCCAAACAAAACCGAAATACGAAACCCGTAAATAATACGAGCCAGCACATCGCGCCCTTTATCATCAGTACCAAGCCAGTTCACTGAATCTGGTGCTGACGGCACTGCATTATTGATATTAAAGTTGATGGTGTCGTAACTAAATGGGATCAATGGCCAAACAATAAAGCCTTTTTGTTCAATCAGATCGATGACGTAAGGATCGGTATAATCCGCTTCGGTTTCAAACTCACCACCAAAACGAGTTTCTGCATATTGTTGAAAGGTGGGGAAAAACCACTGCTGATCGTACTCAACCAAAAGGGGTTTATCATTTGCAATCAGCTCAGCAAATAGGCTCACCACAAATAAAAGCGTAAACAACCATAGTGAATAAAAACCGCGCCGATTGGACTTAAAACCGTGCCAGCGCAATACGTTTAATGGGTTGGACAGCCTTTTTTTTACCATCATGAACGAGCCTCAAAGTCGATTCGAGGATCAACCCAAATATAGGTCAAATCGGAAATGATGCTGAGGACTAATCCAAGTAACGTCATGATGTATAAAGAACTAAACACTACAGGATAATCCCGTTGAATGGTCGATTCAAAACCAAGTAGCCCTATACCTTCCAGTGAAAACATCACTTCAATCAGCATCGAACCGGTGAAAAATATGCTGATAAAAGCACTCGGAAAACCGGCAATAATAATCAGCATCGCATTACGAAAAACGTGCTGATAAAGAATACGTCCTTCATCCAGTCCTTTTGCTCGAGCCGTCACCACATACTGTTTGTTGATCTCATCAAGAAATGAGTTTTTCGTTAGCATACTCAAAGTGGCAAACCCGCCGATCACCATTGCAAAGATGGGCAAAGCCAAATGCCAAAAATAGTTGCCAATTTGTTGATACCAAGTCAGATCAGCAAAATTATTTGATACTAAACCACGCAGTGGGAACCAACTGAAATAATTTCCGCTGGCAAAAATAATGATCAAAATGATCGCAAATAAGAAGCCAGGAATGGCGTAACCTATAATGACCACCGCGCTTGACCATACATCAAACCTTGAACCGTGGTGAATGGCTTTTAAAATACCGAGAGGAATGGAGATAAGGTAGATGATCAGCGTACTCCACAGCCCTAAAGAGATCGAAACGGGTAAACGCTCAGTGATCAAATCAATAACATTGCCCCCTTTGAATAAGCTGTCACCAAAATTAAAGGTTGCGTAATTTTTTAGCATTTCAAAATAACGGACATGAAGAGGCTTATCGAAACCAAACTGTTTTTTTATCGCTTCGACTACCTCGGGATCTAAACCTCGGGAACCTTTATATCCTCCAGTGTTAACCGACAGCGACATATCCACCTCTTGGCCGCCTCCAGTAAATCGCTCCATAATTCCGTCACCATGCCCTTCCATTTGTGCAATCGCTTGCTCAACTGGGCCTCCGGGGGCAATTTGGATGATAAAAAAATTAATGGTAATAATCGCCCACAGCGTGGGCACAACGAGCAGCAATCGGCGGAAAATATAAGCAGTCATTGCATCCTCTTAACGGCGTTTTTCTGGTAGCAATTGCGCTTTCTGCTCCGAAACCCACCAAGTATCAAGACCAATATCATATTTTGGCATCACACTAGGGCGCTCGAATTTGTCCCAAGTTGCGATACGATATTGGCTCAGATACCACTGTGGGATCAGATAAAAATTCCATTGTAGAACGCGATCTAATGCTCGGCCTAAAGGCAATAATTTTTCTGGATGCTCTTGATTGGCGGCAATTTGTTCAGTGAGGAAGTCGACAACTGGGTCTGCCACTCCAGCACGATTGTACGTGGAATCGATGTAGTTTGAATTCCAGATAATCAACAAGTTAGGACTTGGGTAAGGATTCGCCGCATAGGCCGACGAAAGCATGTCAAAATCTCTATCGCGCAAACGCTTAAGATATTGTGTGGTATCCACTGAGCGAATCTTCATCTCGATACCAAGCTTTTTTAGATTTTTTTGCAAAGGAATAGCAATGCGTTCCGTGGTCGGACTGTAGATCAATAACTCAAACTCAAACGCTTTACCCGTTTCTTTATGGGTCATCACTTTATCTTTCAGCTCCCACCCCGCCTCTTTGAGCAATTGAAAAGCGACTCGTAGTTGTTGACGAATACGACCAGACCCATCCGTCACTGGTGGTTGGTATTCTTGGGTAAAAACACGTTCTGGGATCTTATCTTTTAGTGGTGTAAGAATAGTAAGTTCATCAGTAGAGGGAAGACCTTTCGCTTCATACTCTGTGTTTTGAAAATAGCTACGCGTTCGTGAATATTGATCGTAGAACATATTTTTGTTCATCCATTCAAAATCCATCGCATAGGTCAAAGCCTCGCGCACTTTCGGATCACTAAACACTTCTCGTTGAATATTAAATACAAAACCTTGGGTTGAAGCTGGGCTATTATGCGCGATCGCTTCTTTCTTGATGAATCCTTTATCAAAGTTCAATCCAGTGTATGAGCTGGCCCAAAACTTCGCCGAACTCTCTTGGCGAATATCAAATTCCCCAGCTTTAAATGCCTCAAGCATTACGGTATCGTCGCGGTAATAGTCGTATTGGATCTGCTTGAAATTATGCCGCCCAATGTTGACTGGTAAGTTGGCAGCCCAATAATCTTTCTGCAACTCATAAGTGACACTCTGCCCAGTTTGATAACGTACGACTTTGTAAGGACCGCTGCCGACTGGCGGTTCATTTAATGGTTCTGCTAAGTTTTTATCCTGCCAATAGTGCTTAGGCAACACTTGAGTTGATTGAGCCAAACTAAAAAGCTTTTCTCTATTAGGTTCTGACATCTCAATACGAACCGTTAAAGGATGGATCGCCGTTACCGATTTAACCGCTTTGTAAAACAGTCGATATTGAGGCACTCCTTCTGTCATGAACTTGTTGAACGTAAACTCAACATCTTGCGCGGTGATCGGTTTACCGTCTTGAAAACGTGCGTTCGGGTTGATATCTAGTTCTAGCCACGAATAGTCATCAGAATAACGAACTTTAGAAGCAATCAATGGATAATAGGTATCAATTTCGTCGCTGGGCGCAAACATCAGTGAATCATAAAGCTCACCACTGCCTGCCGCCGGAGCGCCTCGGGAAGCAAAGCGGTTAAAATTGTCGTAAGTACCTACCTCGCCATAAGTTACTTTTCCGTACTTAGGTGCGCTTGGATTAACATAATCGAAATGAGAAAAATTGGCGGGATATTTGGCTTGCCCAACGCCGGATAATGTTGTGGTTTCTACAACATCCGCAGTCGCCAAAGCACTCATCAGCAGCACAGTCACACCTAACAGCGTAGGCTTAATTTTTCTCATACTAGAATCCTTCCATTGATAACTTCGCGACATTCCATCGGTGTAAACTATTAATAATTCAGTCACTTGGGTAAGTATAGAGAAAAATAAGATTTACGAAACCCCAAGCTGCAATTATAACGAAACAACTTGGCATTGCTGGTAAGTGGTGCGTCGCAATAAGAATTGGTAACTTTGTGGTTTTAGGAACGAAACGTATAGAAAACGCCGCGATGAGATAAAAAGCCCTGCCATGCAGGGCTTCATCGGCTTTAACCATCTGTGGTAATTTGGCTGATCAGCTCTTTTTCTACCTGCTCGGCCATTTCAAGAGCAATTTGGCACGTTCCAGCCGCTTGATGGCCTCCACCACCATATTTGAGCATTAATCCGCCCACATTGGTTTTCGAGCCACGATCAAAAATAGATTTCCCCGTAGCAAACACGATATTTTGCTTCTGAAAGCCCCACATTTTGTGAATCGAGATATTACACTGGGGAAATAAGGCATAAATGATAAACCGATTCCCCGCGTAAATAATTTCTTCGCCCGTCAAATCAAGAATGACAAGGTTTTTATAGACTTTGGCACAACGTTGAATCTGCTGTTTAGATAGAATTTCATGCTCACGGTACAAAGTAACTCGCTCTTGAACGTCCGGCAGAGCAAGAATCTCAGCAATGGAGTGGTTCGCACAGTAGTCGATAAGATCCATCATTAACTGATAATTGGAGATACGAAATTCATGGAAGCGCCCTAAACCTGTTCTTGCATCCATCAGGAAATTCAGTAAATTCCATCCCGCAGAATCAAGCACTTCATCCCGAGTAAACTGCGCGGAGTCACCTTTGTCGACAGCAATCAGCATCTCTTGCCACTGAGAGGGAAACGTATCCAGTCCGCCATAATATTGCCATACTACATGCGCGGCAGACGGCGCGTTTGGATCAATAATATGATTCGGCCTTTCACCTTGATTGCGAATAGTTTCCGATAGGTGATGATCAAAAATTAAGTGAGCATTAGCGACATAAGGCAGGTTAGTGACAATGTCACGCTCAGTTGTCGTCACCTTCCCATCTTGCATATCCTTTGGGTGAACAAATACGATCTCGTCAATTAGGTTGAGTTTTTTGAGCAACACGGCACAAACCAGCCCATCAAAATCGCTGCGTGTCACTAATCTAAATTTACTTTCAGCTTGTTGATGCTCAGACATAGACAATTTCCTTATTAGCAGTCATATCACTGCTCGGCGTGGGTTTAAGCAGTGTTTTGTATATCAGATCCTGAGTTAACACCTTTTAGGTTTACCAATGCAGGTGGTATGTTTTCATTTTAGACGCCATCGTCTTTTTAACAAACTTAACACAATGGTTTTCAAACATTATTCAACACAGCGCATCATTTTATTGAGCAAATATCGAATAAAGTAATGAGGAATGAAGACTGCTGTTACAACTAGGGAATTGAAGGTAAGAAAAAGCCAGCAACAAGTGCTGGCTGTTAAGTTGAGCTAAGAAGGAGGTATCTCTATTTACGTTTATCCTGCACGTACTTTCGGCTCACATCAACAAGCGCTACATCTTTAAAGAAACTACGACCAAGTAACAGTGGGTAAGTGAGATGTGTACGATCGGCAAGCGTAAATTCGGTTCTCTCTTTGAGATCACCAATTTCAATCCAAGCGACAACGACCGCACGTCTTTGTGTCCCCTCTGCACTGGATTGCCGAATTCTGACCCAGCGTTCAACAGGTAAACTTATCTCATCACTTTTGATGTCATCGTGTTCAATCCTGAACTTGACCCAATCATTTCCATCGCGTTCAAAAGCAACAACATCCACGGCACTAATTGAAGAGGTGGCCGCCCCGGTATCGATACGCGCTTTGAAGCTTTCGTTCAAACTCGGCACATAAACCCACTCTTTTTCGCCCAAAATAAGCTTACCATCAGAGGTTTTTTTGGCCTTCACCACCACTGGCTCTTTCGAGGGTTTTTCAACCGGTTTTTGTGCCTCAGTATTTTGTTGTTTTGGCTCTTCAACTTTTGGCTTTTGCTCTGGTTGTGTTGAGGTTTGCTTTAGCGTACTACATGCCATCAAACCAGTACTCAACATTAAAAGAGCAATAAGTTTCAAGTGTTGTTTCATTGACCCACCTAATCAAACTGATAAATATTTAAGAGACATTCACTATGGCTTGAGCAACATACGGAATATGTTGTTCTGATAAGCCTGCAATGTTAATTCGGCCATCACCTACCCCATAGATTCCATATTGATCACGTAGCTGAGCCATCTGTTCTGGAGTAAAGCCTAGCACAGTAAACATCCCTTTGTGACTTTCGATAAAATCGAATTGTGAAGTATTGTGCTGATTTCTCAAATAATTACACAAGGTTTGACGCAGGTTTAACAAACGCTGCTGCATTTCACTTAACTCTTGCTTCCAAATCGCGGTTAATGCTTGATTTTGTAAAATAGTTTTCACCAGTGCAGCACCATGATCGGGCGGCATAGTATAGGTCGAACGGGCTAACGTTAGTAATTTACCTTTTGCATTCGCTACATCTTGTGCGTTTTTACCGACAACAATCGCGGCGCCAGTTCGTTCTCGGTAGAGACCAAAGTTCTTTGAACAAGAGGTGGTGATCAACATCTCTTCGGCGTTGTTTGCCATAAAACGCAGCCCTTTCACATCCTCTTCAAGACCTTCACCAAACCCTTGGTAGGCAACATCAACAAAAGGGATGAAGCCATTTTTCTGCGCAAGACTGGTGATCGCTTGCCATGCGGCGAAATCAATATCCGCGCCAGTTGGGTTATGGCAGCAACCATGGATAAGCACCACATCTTTTGGCCCTGCTTGCGATAAATCATCAAGCATCCGTGCAGTATCGACTTGCTTAGTCTCGCGACAGAAGTAAGAATAATATTTCACTTTTAAACCCGCCGCTTCCATCACAGGTTTATGATTGACGTAACTTGGGTCAGTAATCCACACCGTCGTTTCTGGTTGTGCTACGTGCATTAAGTCACCGAGCATACGCAGCGCACCGCTTGCTCCGGGCGTTTGAATCGCAGCCACACGATCAAGCACTGAAGTGCCAGACAATAATAAGTTCACCATGCTTTGGTTAAACTCTTCACACCCAGCAAGTCCAACATACGATTTAGTGGTTTGTGTGGCAATCACGTGCTCTTGCGCTTTGGCAATAGCGCGCATAATCGGCGTCTCTCCTTGGCTATTACGATAAACGCCAATGCCTAGGTCAACTTTTTCGCTGCGAAGATCGTTGCGGTATGCAACCGATAATGAAAGTATTGGATCGAGTGTTGGTGTTGGTAAATGTGAAAACATGAAGGTCACAACCCTTTGAAATTCAAGTAATGACCTTCAAGTTAGCACTAGATACATAATTTTTACAGTTTAAATTGATGGATTATTTGATTGGCACTGCCTCGCCATTCTAAGCTTGGATCGGCTTTATCCTGTTCAAATTTTCCATCAATCAAGACATCAACATATTCAATGACTTGTCTTTGAGCATCACTGAGTTCGTTTAGGGTATATCCCGTCCATAACCAGATATCTTTCCCCACACATTCAGTCTTTACTCGTTTAACCAACGGCAAAATAGAAGCAAGGTTTTGCGGGTGTAAGGGATCGCCACCCGACAAGGATAAGCCTCGGCGCTTGATGCGCGTGTCGTTCAAATCGGTGATGATCTGCTGCTCTAGTTGCTCATTGTAAGTGTGGCCAGAATGCAGCGACCAAGTCCCTTTGTTGTAACATCCTTTGCACTGATGTTCACAGCCGGAGACGAACAGCGTACAACGCGTCCCCGGGCCATTCACAACATCAATCGGATGGTATTGGTGATAATTCATGCCAGCAGGTTACTCACTATCACTTACAAGTGTTTAACGCGACGTTTAACTTCTTCTTGTTTACCGAAGTTAAACGGACGAGCATCTGGGCTGCCAAGGTAGCCACACACGCGGCGGGTTACGGAGACTTTGGATGAGTCGTGATTACCACATTTAGGACAGGTAAACCCTTTACTCGTACACTCAAATTCGCCAGTAAAACCGCATTCATAGCACTCATCAATTGGCGTATTGGTCCCATAATAAGGAACACGGCTATAACTGTAATCCCAAACGTTTTCAAGCGCTTCTATGTTTTTCTGCATATTCGGGAACTCTCCATAACAGATAAAACCACCACTTGAAACCTCTGGATATGGCATCTCAAAATCAATCTTATCGTATGGATTAACTTTCTTTTGCACATCCAAATGGAAGCTATTGGTGTAATAACCTTTATCCGTTACGCCTTCAATCACACCAAATTCTTTGGTGTCGATACGGCAGAAACGGCTGCAGAGATTCTCACTTGGCGTACCGTACAAACTGAATGCGTAACCGGTTTCTTCCGCCCATTGGTTAACGGCCCCTTTCAGGTATTTAATAATATCTAACGCGCGATCTCGCAGTTCACTATCATCATAAACATGTGTATCACTGCCATAGAGTGCAGTAATGGTTTCGTGCACACCGATGTAGCCCAAAGAGATAGATGCTCGGCCATTTTTGAATATATCGGCAATAGAATCATCGGCTTTTAAACGAACACCACATGCCCCTTCCATATACAAAATAGGTGCGACGCGTGCTTTGACTTTTTCAAGGCGGCTGATGCGAGTTTCTAAAGCACGGCGAGCCAGTTTTAATTTTTTATCGAGTAATGTGTAGAACTGTTCAATATTTCGGCCCGCTTTCAGCGCGATACGAGGTAAATTGAGACTGACTACCCCCAAATTATTCCGCCCTTCGTGAATCAGCTCACCACCTTCTTCATAGGTATTTAAGAAGCTGCGGCAACCCATTGGGGTTTTGAATGAACCAGTAACTTCAACTACTTTGTCGTAGTTGAGAATATCCGGGTACATGCGTTTGGTCGCACACTCTAATGCGAGTTGTTTAATGTCATAATTTGGATCTTCCGCTTTATGATTTAAGCCATCTTTGATGGCAAATACCAATTTAGGGAATACAGCCGTTTTACGATTTTTGCCTAAGCCAGCAATGCGATTTTTCAAAATTGACTGTTGAATCAATTTAGAGGCCCAACTGGTCCCTAGACCAAAGCCGAAAGTGACAAACGGAGTTTGCCCATTCGCGGTATGCAAAGTGTTGACTTCATATTCAAGTGACTGGAATGCGTCGTAGCACTCTTTTTCTGTACGGGACATAGCAAAGGCTTCGGGATGATGAATATCCCACTCTTTTGCTATTTCTAAATGTTTGTCGTAACTGGCTGTCACATAAGGTTCAAGCACTTCATCGATACGGTTGATGGTGGTGCCGCCGTAAATATGGCTCGCAACCTGAGCGATAATTTGCGCGGTCACTGCGGTGGCGGTTGAAATTGATTTTGGCGTATCAATTTCCGCATTACCCATTTTAAAGCCATGAGTGAGCATGCCTTTTAAATCAATCAGCATGCAGTTAAACATTGGGAAAAAGGGAGCGTAATCCAAGTCATGATAGTGGATATCACCCTCTTCATGCGCTTGCACAATATCACGCGGTAAAATGCGGGTTTTAGCGTAGTGTTTCGCCACAATACCAGCCAGTAAGTCACGCTGCGTTGGGATAACTTTGCCGTCTTTATTCGCATTTTCATTGAGCAGATCGGCATTACTTTCTTCGATAAGGCCTTCAATCTCTTGCGTCAAGGCACTTTGCTTTTCACGCGCGATATCACGATCGTGTCGGTACTCGATGTATGAACGAGCTAATGCTTTATAGGGCCCTTGCATTAGCTCGTTCTCTACTAAGGTTTGAATCTCGGCGATATGGACTTCATCGTAATCTTTGAGCTTCAGTTCTACCGCCAACGCCACATTGAGTGCGTAAATAGCGATCTCTTTATCAATATGTTCAGCTGCACTTTCCACGGCAGATTGAATGCGATCACGGTTGAACGGGGCTCTCGATCCGTCACGTTTGATTACGATAGGTTTCACCATTTCTCCTTACCCCTAGCATACTCACAGAGTTATCCACAAATACACTATATAGAGCAGTTTATTATCCGACTGACACAATATATTGTGGTGCATTTAACGAAAACTCCCAACTCAGGGTATTGATTTGGATCAATAAAAACCGAGCATTGAACAAGATCAATGCGATCTTGGAGTAGTAGATCTCACTTAGAAAAGAAACGATGAAAATTGCAAATTTTTGATTTTTCCTCTTGAAATTTCACCGAACCTGATAGGCTAAGCCTTCGGATTCGATCAGTGAGGTATTGCGATGTTAAAATCAAAATGTGTATGTCAATTAGCGGCAGCAATACTCTTTATTCCCTCTTTCGCGACTTGGGCACAAAGTCTCACATTAGCGACATGGAATGTCGAATTCCAACACACTATTTCATGATTAATCGAGGTCATTTCGTTGCCAAAAAATATCATCCATACTTTTCTTGGAATGGCTTTTCTTGAAACACTGTCCTCGGGCGAGCCAAGTGATAATAGATGGCCGAAATGAAGTTAATAGGAATGTTCAATCCGCACATTGATCGACTTTAACAACTACAGCACGATTTTTACCCGCCGACTTGGCTTGGTACATTAAACTGTCCGCAACAGTAAGTGAGACTTTATCAGGAACAAGATCGTAATAGGCGCCACCCAAACTGATACTGAGCGTGATGGTATCATTGGCTACTCGCATTGGATTTTCATAGACAGATTGACAGATATATTGAGCTTTCAATTTGACCTCTTCAAAGGTATAGAGAGTAAGAATAATGGCGAACTCTTCTCCACCTAAACGAGCAATAAAGTCATTATTGGATAACTTTCTCTGTACATGTCTAACCACATGAATAATGGCTTGATCACCCACTTCATGGCCAAACTGATCATTGATTAGCTTAAAGTTATCAATGTCAAATACCAATAAGGTGAAGGGGACGGGAGTTCCTTGCAATTCTGCTATCTTTGATTGGAAGTGTCGGCGATTACTGATTTTTGTTAGCTCATCAGTTTGCGCCAATTTCTCTAGCAAGTGATTTGCTCTCTCTAAATCGATGGTTTTATGTATGACTGCGCGTCTTAACATCAAGATGTAAATACAGAGAACCATCAGAGCTACGCTAATGATGATCGGGATAAAATATTTTGGGTAAACCGTTTCCATGTAGATCCAGCGACTAAATAACTGCATTTTAGAGGCATCAGATACCTTATCTGTCGCATTTGCGAGCTTCTGCCAAAGAACGTCATTGCCCTCTTTTACCCCAAAGCGCAACGGCTCAGAATAGAGAAACTTAACTGGCACATATTTTTTCGGGCTATTTTCTGTAAACATAAAGAGATTAGCGACTTGATAATCGCTAATAAACCCTTCTAATTTTGCACTGGAAGCGGCATACAACATATCTTCATTCGTGGCAAAGTAGACCAAGTTTAATTTAGGTAAATATTGAGCTGCGTAATACGCCTCATAGCCACCCAATACAACGCCAACCTTAATATCGATTTCACCTGAAAATATTTTGTCAAAATCCGTACCGAGTAAGTGTTGATCTAAGAATACGTGCGTCTCGATCGCCATAATTTCAGGTCCAAAATCGAGGAATAGATCTCGCTCAGGTGATTGAATTAGACCCGCATGAACGTCGGCTTGCCCATGTTTAACCAGCTCTAGTGATTCGTTCCAGCTTACTAGTTTAAATTCAACATCGAACCCGCTTTGCTCAGCAACGACTTTCCAATAATCGACTAAGATTCCGGCAGGCTCTCCTTGCTTATTAATATACGAATACGGTTTCCACTTGGCTGAGCTTGTAATAAGCAGAGGTTGAGAAAGATCATGCTCGCTGGAGAGCGGTTCACCGACTTCTGCCGTAGAAGCGATGACTGGAAGCTGCAGCGCCAATACAGCCATCACTCGAGAAAATATCATCAATAACGCAGATTTCAGTTTCATGTTTTCCTAACTGGGGAGTTTGGTTGACTCAAACACGATTAAGCTTGCACCGCTTTTCTTGTTATGAAACACCTTTAGTTACAATCATAGCGAATTTATCCGTAATCTACCTATTTAAAACTGCATTTTTAATATCCATTGCCTGCTGACATTTTAAAGCTGATAAAAAGGGCGCTGACTACTCAGCGCCCTTTTTATAGTTAGAGCAAGGGAATAGTTAGAACAGAAAGATCAATGACGCATAACCGTATAATACAAAACAGGAATAACTAATAAAGTTAAGACGGTAGAAACAAAGATGCCGAAAATCAGGCTAATGGCTAAGCCATTAAAAATGGGATCATCTAAAATAAATACCGCCCCGATCATGGCCGCTAAAGCGGTAAGCATGATGGGTTTAGCACGAACAGCCGCAGACTGAATAACCGCTTCGGAAAATGCCACACCTTCTTCAACCTGCTGATTAATGAAATCAACCAGCAAGATGGAGTTACGCACAATAATCCCCGCGAGTGCTATCATCCCAATCATCGACGTGGCGGTGAACTGAGCACCAAGTAACGCATGTCCGGGCATGACGCCAATAATCGTCAGTGGAATTGGAGCCATAATGATCAACGGAATAAGGTAGGACTTAAACTGCGCGACAACCAGTAAGTAAATAAGGATCATCCCAACTGCGTAGGCAATGCCCATGTCGCGGAATGTTTCATAAGTGATCGTCCATTCACCATCCCAGAAGATTTCGACACCATTTAACCCTGTAGGTTGGTGGATATAATACTGTTCCACAGGTAGACCAAGTGCATTGATGTTGAACGCCATTTCAAACATACCGTATAAGGGGCTGTCTGTTTCACCCGTCATATCCGCCACCACCATCACCATTGGTAACAGGTTTTTATGCACAATGTAGTCATCCATTTGAGTTTGGCGAATAGTGACTAAATCAGACAATGGATATGCACTGCCCGCAGTGCTCGCTACTTTCATGTTCAACACTTGATCTAATCGGACTTTGACGTTTTCACTAGCTTGCACTTGAATGGGGATTGGGTACTTGCTGTACTCACTGTGCAAATAGGTGATCGGCTTTCCACCGACGGCCGTCGCCAAAGCATCGACTATCGAAGCATAAGGTACTTGATAGTGTGACGCTTTACTGCGATCAATCACTACTTGCCATTTTTGATGCACTTCCGGTAGATACATATCGATATCGACAATATCCGCTGTTTCGTGGAAGATCCCGCGTAGCATCCTTGCCGCTTGTGCCCGAATCTCATGTGTCGGACCATAAACTTCCGCTAAAATAGGTGACCAAACGGGTGGCCCCGGTGGAACTTCAACGACTTTGACTTTACCGCCAAATCGGCTGGCAACCTCATTAAGCTTGAGGCGTACTTCACTTGCAATCGTATGACTATCTTTATCGCGCTCTTTTCGCCCTAACAGGTTCACCTGAATATCACCTTGGTTGGCTTGATTGCGCATAAAATAATGACGAACAAGGCCATTGAAGTTGATCGGTGCGGCTGTACCTGCGTAAATCTGATATCCACTGACTTCAGGCACGCTATTTAACACCGTGCCAAGTTCAAATAAAACGCGTTGCGTTTTCTCAAGCGACGCCCCTTCAGGCATATCCAATACCACTTGAAACTCTGATTTATTATCGAAAGGCAGCATTTTTAAAACCACGGCCTTTGTGATTGGCAGTAATAGGGAGCCAGCAATAAGCGCAAATACCGCAAGCATCAAGAAAAGCCGGTTACGTCTTTGTGCAGCCGAGACCACGAAAGGATTCATGATTCGGTGAAAGATGCCTTGAGTTGATTGAGATTGTGCTTGATGCGATGAAGGCTTAAGAAACTTGGCCGCTAACCAAGGTGAAAAGACAAATGCAACCGCCAATGAAATCAGCATTCCCATCGAAGCATTGATGGGAATTGGGCTCATATACGGGCCCATAAGCCCAGAGACAAAGGCCATTGGCAACAGTGCGGCAATCACGGTTAAGGTAGCAAGGATTGTGGGTCCACCCACTTCATCAACCGCCGTAGGAATGAGATCCACCAGCTTGCGCTTACCTAACGCCATATGACGGTGGATATTTTCCACAACAACAATGGCATCGTCCACTAAAATGCCAATAGAGAAAATTAACGCAAAAAGCGAGACCCGGTTGAGTGTAAAACCCCATGCCCATGATGCAAACAGTGTCATCATCAAGGTGACAACAATAGCCATACCGACCACGATAGCCTCGCGCCATCCCATCGCAATAACCACCAAAATAACGACTGCAGTGGTTGCAAAAATCAATTTACCGATCAATGTATTGCTTTTATCGGCGGCGGTTTTCCCGTAGTCACGCGTGATTTCAACACTGATTCCGTGTGGAATTAACTGATTTTCAAGTTCTGCAACTCGAGCTTCAACCATCTCAGCCACACGAACGGCGTTTTCACCTCCTTTTTTAGCGATGGCTAAGGTAACTGCTGGATAAATACCTTGCTTATCACTGGTCCAAACTTGTTGGGTTGATGTATCAACACCCAATTGAACCGTAGCGACATCAGCTAAATATACCGGTGTCTGGTTATGCAGCCCAATCACCAATTGCTTTACTTCTTCAACTTTTGTTAAAAACTGACCAATTTGGATGGGAAACTGCTGATTTTCATGCGTCAGTTTCAACATTGGAGAGCTGTGGTTCGCCGCAGGAAGATGCTGATTCAGTTGATCTAACGTGATGCCAAAGCTGTTCATTTTAACGGGGTCTAAACGTACATCAACAATAGTAGGGTGGCGACCTATCGTATAAATATCTCGTGTACCATCAATGCGTTTGAGCTCTGTTTCTAAACCATGGGCCACTTGCGTTAACTGCTGGTTGTCCAAGGTGCCCGTTTTATCGGATAACGTAATGCTGACGATAGGCACATCTTCAATGCCTTTAGGTTTGATGATCGGCTCGCCCACCCCAACGCCTTTTGGCATCCAATCTTTATTGGAATAGAGTTTATTATAAATACGAACCACGGCGTCGTTTCTAGGGACGCCGACATCAAAGATAGCCACAATCATCGCACCATCGGGTTGTGAAAAAGAGTAAATTTTATCAATTCCCTCAATTTCAGAGATGATCTGCTCTGCAGGGTTCGTCACTAAACTCTCCACTTCCGCCGGAGAAGCGCCGGGAAAAGGAATATACACATCAGCAAAGGTCACATCGATTTGCGGCTCTTCTTCTTTAGGAGTAACCATTACCGCAAAAACGCCCATCAGTAACCCAACAATCGCGAGCAACGGCGTCATCGCTGAAGTCTGAAAAGCTTTGGCAATACGTCCTGAGACGCCTAAACGATTATCCATATCACTCACCTACTTGTGTAAATACACGGCTTGCGACCGTATCGCCTTGTTCCAAGCCAGATAATACTTCCACATATTCACCATAGGTTTGCCCTAATCGCACTGGATTTAGCAGTCGTTTATCATCAACGATGCGATATACGGCACTCAGTTCTGCTCGGCGAATCACAGCGGCAACAGGAATGAGCATCACCTCACGTTGACCATAATTAAACTCTGTCTTGACCCACATTCCCGGCATCACTTGCCCGAGCTTGTTAGTTTGATCTGCACGAGGCAACTCAAGACGGATTTTGAATGTATGAGATTGAGGGTCGGCATAGCTGAATAAGCTGTAATCGATTGGAGTTATTTTATCGCCCGTAGGCATAATGACTTGGAATTGAGCCACATTGGTGACTGCAGGCTGATAGCGCTGCGGAATAGCCGTTTCAACGCGTAACTCATTGAATGAGAAACCACTGAGTAGCGCCGTTCCTGGAGCCACCGTTTCACCCAGCTCTACATGTCGCTCCGTCACGACACCATCGTAAGGAGCGGTAATGTTGGTGTATCCAAGTGACTCCTTCGCTTGCACGACCGCAGCTTTTGCCGCTTTGACGGCCGCAGCAGCACTTCGAGCTTGAGCTTCAGCGCCATCCATTTGGTCTTGTGAGATCGCACCTTTAGGAAACAGCAGTTGATAACGCTTTAGTTGAGCTTGAGCTTCACGATTTCGAGCCTCTGCACTGGTTAACTGAGCTTGAGATGCGTCTAAAGAAGCCGATTGCTGAATAGCGCTGATTTCTAATAGCACATCGCCCTTTTTAACAAAATCGTTAACGTCGACATACACACCAACGACTCGACCAGAGGTTTGAGCCGCAACTGTCCCTTTGTTAACTGGCTGGACAACACCTTCGAATGCAATCTGCTGTGGTATCTGCTCATAGGTCACGATATAACGATCATCAGCATAGCCAACGACCCAATAACCGCTCGTGATTAAGGCAATACACACACTCCAGATTCGCCTTTTCATACCCATCCCTCATGTTAATCGTTACGGTTCAAGTTGCTTATTCCATTCTAGTTAGGTTAGGTCGTTTGCGTTTGCTGTTGTTTACTATTTTTAATGCAGATCAACAAATTAGTTGCACCAAGCCCAACCATCATTGAGGCAAAGAAGATCCACACATCAATATTACCCAAGGCAAGGCTCGATAGCGCAGGCCCTGGACAAATGCCGCCTAACCCCCAACCTAACCCAAAAATCGCAGCACCAGAGATAAGCCGGGTATCAACACTGCGAGTCGTCGCTAAACAGAACTTTTCTGCATTTATAGGCTGCTGTCTTGCTTTAATAACGATGAAATAGATCGGCATAAAAACGGCCAATGCGCCTCCCATCACAAACATTAAGCTTGGATCCCAAGCACCAGCCACATCCAAAAAACCTACGACTTTGGCTGGATCAGCCATTCCTGAGATAACCATACCCATACCAAACAAAATACCTGCCACTAACGAGGTTAATCTAAACAACATCTGATTCATTTTGACTCACTTATAGAAGATGAAGGCGTACAAACACAGTAATGGCAGCAACGCCCATGAAGGTACATGTCGCCGCAATAGAACGAGTGGATAGTCGGCCAACACCACAGATGCCATGGCCACTGGTGCAACCATTTCCTAATCGAGTGCCTACCCCAACTAATAGACCAGCAAGCGCCAAAACACCGTTATTAAAGTTAAACGTTTGCGGCACTTGTGCATTTAAAAACCAAACGGCAATAGCACCACCAGTTACCATGCCAAATGCAAATAACAAACGCCATGCAAAATCACGCGTTTTAGGTGTCATCAACCCCGTTAGTACCCCACTTATTCCAGCAATTTTGCCGTTAAACAGCAACATGATTGAAGTTGATACCCCTATTAAAACACCACCTAACAACGATTCCCAAGGAATAGAAAACAACATTATTTATCCTTTTAACCTATGACAAATGAACTAATTACAAAAAACGGTCTGCAAACTTTGAATAAGCTGTACAACCCGCGGATCCGATAGCGAATAGAAGACTTGCTGCGACTCCTTTCTTGCTTTGATCATATTTTGCTTACGAAGCACGGTTAAATGTTGCGAAAAGGCTGATTGACTTAACATCGAGCTTTGCTGCAATTCTCCAACGCCCACCTCACCATTAATTAACTGGCAAAGCACCATCAAACGCTCAGGATGGGCCATCGTTTTAAGCAACTCTGAAACCTCTATCGCATTTGTTTTCATTTGCTCCACATTGACTGATGTGATCTCCATCATTCCCCCTTCGCATTGCATTTAATTAGATAATACTAATGAATGAGCTTTAGTCAATGCTTATTTAGCTTATCCAAAATTAGATAAATTAACATTAGACATTGCTAATCAATAAATTTATAGTGACTTTAATTTACAACGGAGGGTAACAACATGACGATTGAAAATGGGGTAAGAATATTGGCGGGCAGCATGGTACTGCTGTCGATCGTTTTAACTGTGTTTGTCCATTCAAACTTTATTTGGCTAACGGTATTTGTTGGAGTGAACTTAATTCAAAGCGCTTTCACAGGGATTTGTCCAGCGGCCTTTTTCTTGAAAAAGCTTGGCCTGCACTGAGGATTTACTTACCTTACCATGCCGCTTTTGTTTAATTTTACTGGAGTAATTTATGACTAAGATTGTGATTATTGGTGGTGTCGCGGGTGGTGCATCCGCAGCGGCTCGTGCTCGTCGACTCAGCGAAGAAGCTGAAATCATTATGTTTGAGCGGGGCCCCTTCGTTTCATTTGCTAACTGTGGCTTGCCATATCACATCGGCGGTGACATCAAAGAGCGCAGCAATTTGCTGCTACAAACACCGGAAAGCTTTTTAGCGCGTTTTAATGTAGATGTGCGCACTATGAATGAAGTGCTGCGCATTAATCGTGCAGCGAAAACCATCACTGTACGCAATCTGCTCGATCAGTCAGAGTACCAAGAAAGCTATGATTTTTTGCTGCTTTCCCCTGGAGCGGGTCCTATTGTCCCGTCGATTCCTGGGATTCAAAACCCACTGACCCATTCGCTGCGCAACATTCCAGATATGGATAAAATCATCCAGACGCTGCAAATGAATAAACCTGAGCATGCAACTGTCGTCGGCGGTGGTTTTATCGGTTTGGAAATGATGGAAGCGTTCCATCACCTTGGTATCAAAACCACGCTGATCGAAATGGCTGATCAGGTAATGACACCTGTCGATAATGAAATGGCGGGCTTTGCTCATGCGGAGATTCGCGCTAAAGGCATCGATTTACGTTTAGGTGTTGCCTTAAAATCGGTCGAATATAAACCAGCGGCGACGTTACCTAGCACAGAATCGGGTGAAACTCTGGAGCACAAACACATCGAAGGTGAACTGGATCTTGTGCTCAGCAATGGTGAAATACTCACCACTGACATCCTGATTATGGCGATTGGTGTGCGTCCAGAAACCAAACTGGCTGCTGAAGCGGGCTTACAACTCGGTGAACTTGGTGGCATTTGGGTGAACGAACAGATGCAGACCAGCGATCCAGCGATTTACGCCGTCGGCGATGCGATCGAAGAAAAGGATTTTGTTACAGGCAAACAAACGCTGGTTCCACTCGCTGGTCCTGCCAATCGCCAAGGTCGCATGGCAGCTGATAACATGCTTGGTCGTAACGAAACCTATCAAGGAACACAAGGAACCGCAATCTGTAAAATATTCGACTTAGCCGTGGCATCCACAGGCAAAAATGAGAAGCAACTAAAACGTGACGGCGTTGATTACGAAAAAGTGTACGTTCACACAGCCAGCCATGCGAGCTACTATCCGGGCGCTGAAGTGGTGTCGTTCAAAATGCTGTTCGATCCAAAATCAGGCAAAATCTTCGGGGCACAAGCGGTGGGTAAAGATGGCATCGACAAGCGTATCGACGTGATGGCTGTCGCTCAACGTGCAGGTATGACAGTAGAACAACTACAACACTTAGAGCTGACTTACGCGCCACCATACGGCAGCGCGAAAGATGTGATTAACCAAGCAGCTTTCGTCGCGACAAATATAATGAAAGGCGATGCAAAAGCCATCCATTTTGATCAAATCGATTCGCTAAGTGACACGCATATTATTTTGGATGTACGTAATCCAAGTGAACGTGAAAATGGTAATCATCTCAAAGGCGACATCAATATTCCGGTTGACCAACTTCGTCAACGTATGGATGAACTGCCCAAAGACAAAGAGATCATCATTTATTGCCAAGTCGGGTTGCGCGGTAATGTAGCCTACCGCCAACTGGCCAATAATGGCTTTAAAGCACGTAACTTGATTGGTGGGTTCCGTACTTATCTGTTTGCAAAACAATAAAAGATTCAATTGAGTGCTGCTGATGCGGCACTCTTTTTAAATTAACCAATGTAAACCGCGATTGGCATATTAGTCTGTTCTTCAAGCTCTTTTAATTTCGCCAACAAAGTTGAGTTAATTTGATTGCCAGCGGTCAACATTAAGTTTCCATTGGGTAAGTACAAATCACGCTTAATTTTCATCCCCGGTTTCACTTCACTCAAACCAATGCACAATTCTAGGCCATCCTCCAAGTGTTTTAACGAAGTTACTACCATTAAAAAAGCATCCACGACAGTGGGGTCATACAAGGTTCCAGCCTGCTCTTTTATATAACTCTGCGCACTTTTGGTATGCATACGACGTGGATTATTTGGTGATGCAATATAGTAGTCATAATCTTTAACCACTTTAATAATACGTGAACACAAAGGTATTTCTTCACCATGTAAATGGCCTGGCTTACCAGTACCGTCATACAACTCATCTTGGTGGCGAATGATCTCAACTAGTGGTTCAAAGCGCTTAATTCGGCCTAAAATCTCGGCGCCTAATACAGAATTGGCGTTAGGACTCTGAGGAATTGAGGTTTCTGGATCAACAATCAACTTTTCAAGTTCTTTATCTTTCGCACCGATTAATCCTATTTGGTGCATCAAACCACACAAATAGACATGACTTACTTGGCTTTCAGGTAGTTTTAACCGCTGCGCTACTACCTTCGCTTGGTTGGCAATACGCTCTGCGTGATCGGCTGGGTGTCCCGTTCGATATTGAATGATCGCAGTAACCATACCTAGTATATCTTTAAACGTCTTGTTACGACTTATCAATAAATGTTCTAACTTTTTATTAGATGATTGCAGCTCTAACGTTCTCTCTTTTACCTTCTGCTCTAAATCTTGATTAAATTCAGCCAGCTTACGATTATTATCTTCCAAGGCTAGATTCACTACTTCGAGCTCGCTATTGCGTTTTTCTAACTCAATAGCCAAATGTTCTCGCTCTTTTGTCAGACGATAAAACTCCGCTGCTTTTGAAACGATCAATTTTAGGTTTTCGTTATCCCATGGTTTGCCAATATAGGTATGAATTCCGCCGGAATTTACTGCCCTGACGGTTGACTGAATATCACTATATCCAGTAAGCAGGATACGAATCGTCTCAGGATATAATTCTTTTGATTTTGCGAGAAAATCGGCACCATCCATCTCTGGCATCCGCATATCAGAGATAATAATAGAGACCTCATGTTGCTCTAAATATTCCAAGGCTTCCTTTCCGCTATTAAAAGAAACTATGTCATAATCTGTACGCAAAACCCTCGTTAGTGATTTTAGAATTTCGCTCTCATCATCTAGCAGCAGAAGGCTAAGTCTATCACCACCAATCGCTATTTTTTGTGCGACATTTTCCATCGTTCCTCCTCCATTCTAGACAAATAACTGACCACGTCGTCTGATGATAATGCCTGACTCACCAAATGCCCCTGGATAATGGAACAGCCCAAGGTTTTCAATTTATCCGCTTGCTCCTGAGTATCAACCCATTCGGCGATCACTCCCATTTCAAGTGATTCAGCACTGTCTATCATTGCCCTCAGAATAACTTCATTGGACGCTGATTTGCCAATTGCTTGAACAAATCGTCCATCAATTTTAAGTACATCGAAAGGCATTTCGCACAGATATTCATAGCCCGCATATCCAGTTCCAAAATCATCCAGTGCACAGCTCAATCCTAACCCTTTCAGTTTACTGAGTTCTTGTTTCGCCTGAATAAAATCCTCAATAAAGTCATGCTCCGTTATCTCTATTGACAAGTTATTCAAACCGCAACTGAGCTTTGTAGTTAGCTTAGTCAATAATTCGTAAAATTGCCCATTTATCAACATGTTCCCAGGCACATTAACACTGATATTTCGATCTTTAATTAGTTTCTGATGTTGTTTGATGAACATCAGTACGTCTTCCAATATTTTTTCGGTCAACACTGTAGTTAAACCATACTGTTCAATTATGGGTAAGAAGCTGGCTGGATATTGCCACCCATTCTCAACTGTTTTGCGCCTAGCTAATGCTTCAAATCCACAAACATCACCAGTTACCGTCGACAGTTGCGGCTGATAAAACGCGCAGAAATAGCGTCTATCGATATCGTTTAATACAGAAAATAGCGCCAATAACTCTCGGGATTGAGGATCATTATCGAGCCAGTAAATCGGCAGTTGATGATGCAAACGCACTCGCGAGCGTTCATTAAGGTCAGCAATAGATATATCATCGACTTGATGCAACGATTTGACATCACAGAGCAAAACCGTGTATCTGGTTTTAATAAGATGTGTGTCGACTTCAACAGGCTGAGAGAGTCGAGAACATAGGCGCATCACAACTTGATAACCTTTGGGGCTGTATGGAATGCACATAAACAGCTTATCTTTGTAGCGATATATGGTTTCCGGCTCTGTATTACCATCACTCAGATGCCACGCCAGCGTTTTAATAAATTGATTACCAAGCGCTCCGCCGTATTGATGGTTAATTTCGTCTAGATTAGCAATATTCACCATGACCAAAGCGTATGAGGAGTCACCATGTTTTTTCAATTCGATAATCTGTTCATCTAACGTACGCCGGTTTTTTAAGTTCGTCAGCACATCACTACCTAGCAATGCTTCACGCTCCAATAAACTCAAACGTATGGTTTCAATCAGCTCCTCTCTATCCCATGGTTTTTGGAGAAAACGATGCAATTTCCCTTCGTTCAAAGCACGAGACAAACCTTTGATGTCAGCTTGACCAGATAGAATAATGGTTACAACATGAGGATACTGATTGCGAATATTGACGACCAGCTCTGTCCCATCCATATTAGGCATTCGATAATCAGAAATCACAATTTCGATAGGGTGCCGCTCTAAAATAGTCAGAGCCTCAAGGCCGCTACTCGCACAATGAACCACAGAAAAATGCGGTTTGAATTCACGAGTTAAAGCTTTAAGTACCGCTGGCTCATCATCTACAAGCAGAATTTCTTTATATCGAAACATACAATTACCCCCCCAATCCTTTCATCGAATGATGAGGTGCAACATAAAGCGGTAAACGAATATAGACGCAGGTTCCTTGACCTATCGTCGACTGAATTTCAATTTTTCCGAGGTGCTCTTCTATGATTTCTTTCGCAACAGATAATCCAAGTCCTGCGCCATCACCGATACGCTTGGTGGTAAAAAAAGGATCAAAAACGTACACTAAATCTTCCGGACAAATGCCTTTACCGTTATCGCATACCGATAGACAGACACTAGATTTATTCTCGATTAATAAGCTGTTTTCCATATACAAGGCGACAGTGACTTCACCATCAGTATGAGAGAATGACTGTAACGCATTGACTAACAAATTAATCAGTACTTGTTGGAGCTTATGGGTTTGCCCTAGAACATAAAATGGTATTTGAGGAGGTTCATAATTTAAGCGTGCATTCAGCTTCATTTCACCCAACACCATATTAGTTGCAGAGCTAACCACGTCTCTTAAATCGACCATTCCAACTGATAATTTGGACTCGTGATAATACACATTCAAGCTCGCTACAATGTTCTTAATACGCGAAAGCCCCTCTAAACTTTCCACAATGATAGACTCGCTATCATCAAGTATTTCTGCCAACTGACGGTCGTTGATCTGCTGGATCTCTGGGTGTGCCTTCACTTGGGCAAGATAGGAACTTAACGTGTTGAAATTACTCATCACAAAACCGAGTGGATTATTGATTTCATGCGCAACACCGGCGGCCAATTTACCTAAAGAAACCCTTTTTACATCTTGCTCATTTCGTTGAAGATCACTACTACTCTCCCGCATAGACGACAGTAATTTTAAGGCCATCTCGACCAGTAACATGCCTTCTTGGATTTTTTCTAATTCACTTAAGTCAAAAGCATTCAGCGTTGTTCGCGCAAGAAACAGGCTATAGCGCCGCGTCAGTGAGGAGACGGAAAAGGTAACGCCACTTTTCCAAGTAGGAAAGTCATTGTGATAGTCTGAGAATTTCCCCGCATCATTGGCTAAATCAGGGAAGTAACTAAACTCCGTATCGGCTAAGACCGGGTATGTGCCTAACTTCATTGCATCGGTGATTGGAAAACTAGAACGCAGTATCTTGAGCCTCTGCTCAGAATTGTAAGAAAATAGCACGATATGTGTATTAGGGAATAAAGGCTGAACATGAGTAATAAACTGATCTAACTTGTCTTCTTGTGGTTGATTTGAAAACATAACTCCTAGCAAAGAAAGTACGACGTAGTGAAATGTTGAGTCCAAGCTGTGTTCTTCTTGAAAGCGTCTATTCTCTTCCTGTTGCTGGGTTTTACTCACATGCATACTCCCTAATCAAATAACGATAATTTTCACTCTATTGCTAGTGTAGCCAATTCGATTGCGTCTATCGGCAACGTAATGATGAATTCAGTACCTTTATTCACTTCGCTATGAACTGCAATGGTGCCTTTATGACCATTGATGATCCCGTACGAAACTGATAAACCTAATCCTGTGCCGGACCCAACCGCTTTGGTGGTAAAGAAGGGTTCAAAGATGCGATCTTTAATCGCATCAGGAATACCACTTCCCGTATCTTTAATGCGAATTTCAACCTGTTTCTCATTTAGCTTAGCTAATGAGATGGTGATGGTGCCTTCTCCGACAATCGCCTGACTTGCATTGACAAGAATATTAAGAAGAACTTGGTTAATCTGCATTGGCTGGCAATACACGTCAGGCACGTTTTCTTGATATATCTTCTCTAAAGTAATGTTGTATTTGATTTCGTTATTGATGATTTTCAGCGTTGATTCGATACAGTTTTCCAAATTTGCATAGCTCCATTCAGAACCATCAACGTGTGAAAACTCTTTCAAATTTTTCACAATGGCCATTACTCGAGATGAACCTTCTAGTGATTCTGAAATCAAATCTGCCGTATCTTCTAAAATAAAATCAATCTGTTTCTCTTGTAGTAATGACTCACACTTTGCCGCTAGAGCGGTATCATTTGCTTGTGAAACCTGCTGTTTTATCCCTTCTAAAACGGCGGCTAGCGTTTGAAAATAGTCACTAAGTGTTTGAATATTGGATGTGATAAACCCCACTGGATTATTGATCTCATGGGCGATGCCTGCTGAAAGCTGCCCAATAGAGGCCATTTTCTCTGATTGCAGTAGTTGTCCTTGTGCATCTTCGAGTTTTTTAATCAATACTTTTTGCGCTTGATGTTCTTGCTCTAATTGATGAGAAATGCGCTTAAGTTCCTGCTGCTGACTAGCTTGTATCGTTACGTCATAGACACATATACAGACATGCTCGATAGTCCCATCTTCACTATGAATAGGGATGATCTCCAAATCTTGATACATCTGTTCTTCTTCACCCGATACAGGGCGGGAACTTTTAAAGGGCAATAGGTGAGGTTTCTGCTCCCAGCTACTAAAGCTTGAAGTTTCAATCACCAATGCCGTATCAATTTTTCGTTTAAGGTAGTCGGCGGAATGAGGAAATAGTTCAAGTATGTTCTTTCCTTGCATCACATCACCATCAAAAATGACTCGGGATTGGAAATAGTCATTAGCTTTCACGATAATGTAATCCTGTCGTACTATGCACAACGCAAAAGAGAGTTGATCCAGCAGATCAGAAAGCAGTAAGCGGCTTTTTCCCATTCCAAACTCCTACATCAACTCATCGAGGTGAATGAGTACCTTATCCAATTCGTTGTCTGCAAAACAGATGATGGTTTTAGCAGAGAATGACGCTTTTTCGACTAAAAAAGAGATTTCCATAATTAAAGATAGCTTCCACTGAGAAATGGGAAGCGGCTGTGTTGACGGATAAAACAGCACTGGAGACTGAATTTTAGTTTTTATGTCTATTTGCTGACATAGACCCTTTAGACTTGCACCAGATAAAATATTCGAGATATCTAAAATGCTCTCCTCTAGGCTCACGACATCTTGAGCATCACCTGTTGATTGTTTTAGATCGCTCACTATCTGTTCACAGCCTTTTCTGCTCATTAAGGTCACTAACTCACCATCCATGCCACCAAAAAAAGACTGCCGAGTGTAGTAATAATCGGTTTCATAAGATTGCAGTTGCGCTAAATCCTCATCCGTTGCCACTCCAATACTGGGTACAGATATAGTGACGTGCAAATTAAGCAAGGTAGCCAGTTTATTTGCTGCTCTGCCCATTGAGATATTCATAAATTCTTGCAGGGCGTCTTTATGGTCTTCTGAAAGTGCCATTGTCATAATAGTCCTACCTCGTGCAATGTTTGTTTTAGCTGTGCTGGGTCAAGTGGTTTTTGCAAAAAGGTGACTGCACCGAGTTCTCTTACGCGCTGCTGAGCAAAAGGTTGAATATCGGCACTAATGACAATGACAATGCTTTTAGCATCAACGCTGTGCAGATATTCTAGGACTTGGAAGCCATCCATTTCTGGCATGGTCAAATCTAAAAACATCACTTCAGCGCACCCATTTTGGTAATTGACTAGGGCTTCTTTGCCATTTTGGGCTTCGCTGATTTCTACATCCCACTCTTCAGGAATCGCCCTCATTACCGCTTTTCTCGACATCTTTGAATCGTCTGCTATTGTAATTTTAATTGCCATGCTCGCTCCCTCTAACCAAAAAAAGTAATTATATAATTACTCAATAAATATGGGTTTTAGCTCAACTAATACGCTTGCAATGGAACTCGGTACACCGTCAATCAGTGTTTGGTAGCTCTCATTTTCCTTACATGCTTCTATACGATTTGCAAGCCCCACAATACTGCCAAGTACAACAGATTTGTCATCTGAAAAAAAATCACTCTTACTTTGATTAAGAACGATCTCTCCAATCTCTGAACCGTATCCCCATATCATCAGCATGTATGCCGTTACTATGTAGTAATCAGCATATTCTTGTTGAAGCTCTAAGAAAGAATCAACATTATGGATATCAGCGCCTTCCTCCATCAAAATCAATTTTCCGATTGCGGTAAGCAAGCTTGAGACAAACACCCGATCTTTATCTTGTAAGGAGTACCCCAAGTTTTTAGCCAGTAAACGGGATATATAGCTCACCCTCAGCGCCTGTTCTGAAATATCTTGGTGGGCCTTTTTTGAAACTAAGCTGTTAGCGTGATGGCTCAATAACGATATGGCGATGCTCTCCACTAAAGTCGCACCTAAACGTCCAACAGCTTCCGATAATGAATCTGTGGTTCGACGAAAACCCAAGTAAGAAGAATTGGCAATTTGAAACACTCGTGCGACTAATACAGGCTCATGGCTAATGGTGTCTGCGATTGATTGAAGATCACAAGTAGGAGAGGCAATAGTTTGTTGTAAACGGTGTATCGAATTGGGTAATACCGGAAGATCTTTCAAACTTCCGAGTTTAGTTCGGCACTCATTGTTAAACGGCATTTGATAAAGACGTTCGCTACATTCAAATAAGCGTTCAAAATCCTCTTGTGTGAATGGCTTAGGCAGAACGAAGTGGGAATACGCATGCGCTTTTTGAGGCAAATTCTCCTGCGTATTCCCAGTTAAAAGAGCTCTCACTACTTGCGGGTAAGTCTGCTTTACCTCTTCTAACAACTCATCGCCACATTTATGCGGCATGAGTAAATCTGAAATGATAATGGCTGGCGGTTGGCAATTATACTTATTCCATTCTGACAACCAATCTAGTGGCTCTGAAACGAGTATAATTTCCCATTCTGGACGAATACGCCTGATCAAACGAGCAATGGCTTTAAGCATAAAAACATCATCATCTATGCACATGACCTTCAAATGTACTTTTTCCATTTGATTCTCACTTAGCTTCATTGTTTTATTTATTCATATATTGGTTGATTTCGTCCAACAACAACTTACTTTGATCATTGATCGAACTGATTGAAAACTCGGTGTCTTGAGTAACATTGGTTAGATTATCAGTTGCGGCTTCAAGTTTCTGGAATTCAAATGCTAATACATCCGCTCCGACAAACCGAGATGACGATTTCATGGTGTGTGAAATGTGATGAATCACCTCAACTTGGTTGCCACAAAACGCATTGCTAAGTTTATTCAAAGCTTCCAATAGGCTTGTTCGATAGCCGCACAGCATCTCATTCACATTCTCTTCACCCACCATGTCCGCCACCCTACCTGGTGAAAAATACTGCAATCCGTCCATAAAGTGCACCCATGAGCCAAAAAAGTTGATATATGCATCCTGACTTCTAATCCAAAGCGTTAGTACTAGTGTAGACCATATTGCTTAAGTACTAACAAAAAAGAGCGAGTGAAGTGTGTGTATTAGCTTAATGCTGCATTGGTAACATCGTAAGAAATAAAGCAATTTCTACCTTGATGCTTTGCTTGGTACAAGGCTTCGTCGGCCAGATTGTAAATATTAGCGATAGACTCAGTGCCATTCGGCGTTAACGAGATGACACCTTGAGATAAGGTGACATGATCAGCAATTTCGCTGTATTGATGAGGATAGTGTGCTTTGATCATTGATTGTTGGATTCGCTCAGCGGCGATCAGTGCTTGTTCATAATTGGCATTGCCCAGCAGCACTAAAAACTCTTCACCGCCATATCGCCCTACATACTCACCAGTGCGCACAAATAACTGATTCACTGTTTGCGCAATGCTAATCAAGCAGTTATCTCCTTCTATATGGCCGTAGTTATCGTTAAACCGTTTGAAATAGTCCACATCGATTAAAATGAGGCTCATTGGAAATTTGTGCCGCCCATGCCAACTGATCATCTCTTTAAGCTTGTCATCTATAAATCGACGGTTAAAGACTTGCGTTAAGCCATCTTCATTTGCTTGCTGCTGCAAAACACCATTTAGCTCTTCAAGTTTAACCGTTGCGCGTTTAAGTTCTCGACGCATACTTGCAATACGCTGCATGGCTAATAATTTGGAGTTGAGTACCAGTTTATCGACTGGCTTGGTTAAGTAATCATCACCGCCTGCCTCTATCGCTTGCGCGATCATCGACGGTTCATCATGCCCACTTAAAAAGATAATAGGTACCCATTCATGGTATTGCTGACGTATTTTTTTCGACAATTCAAAACCATTCATGCCGGGCATCGAAATATCCATCAGAATCAGTTCTGGATCAAATTGGCAATAGCTATCCAATGCCGCTTGTCCACTGGCAACCGCCTCCACGTGATGACCGAGCTGTTTAAGACGAATGGTGAGTTGCATTCGATCCAGTTGTACGTCATCGACCAGTAAGATCCTCATAGAAGAGCCCGAACTTACCATCTGTAACCCCTTTAAATTTCAATCATATGCTTACGTATAACATAGATTTATTCACTTTCTTTGTTTAATTTTGCGCACAATATTGACTTTTCGCTATAAATTTTTAGCATGTAGCTTTTCCCCTAAAGAGATATCTTCATGTCTGAAGTAAAGCAAACCGAACAACCTGTAGTGGACTTAGACGCCATCTCGCCAGAATTGCGCCAAGTAATTGAATTTGATCAAGTGCCACAAGAGATGTACTACATGGTCGTGTCTATACATGAAGTCTCTGAAGAAGCGGTACGCGAGTCTTGGAACTCTCTACCAGCCAGTGCGCAAAATGTGTTGGATAATTTTGAACAGTTTCATGCGTTGATCTCTGTCAGCCAAGCTTTTGCTGGTGTCAATGTCATGGAGGAGTTCCCAACATTGAATTTACCGAAAGAGATGACAGACCAAGATAAAGAAGAGTACCGAGCAGAGCTTCTTGATCAAGTGCTGCATAACTGTGTGAAAGATATGGTTAAACAGATCAAAAAAGCACGCCGCGACCCGATTCTAAAACGCGATTTTAAAGACGTGTTTGCAAAATAAAACGCACACCATTGAGCATAAAGCCGTCAATTTTATATGACGGCTTTTTCTATTGAACCTGAACTCGAGATAAGAGAGGCTTAGGTTATTGAATCAATACATTAATAATGAAAAACATTAATGCGTTAAGACGATATCACGCTGCGACACGCTCACGCCTTTAATTTGCACATACAGCGAATCACCAACATCCAGTTGTAGCTCATCGGCCGCCCATTTGGTTACCGTAGCCCACAGGTAACACCCTTCGCCTAATTTGAGTTTTATCCCCACACTCTGTTTATCAGTACCTAGAGGCTGCTTTTCAAGCTGGCAAATCTGCGCAGGCAGAATATTACGAATTGACGTCCGGTTTGGCTTATCAAGCGCCACCGAAACATCATTTGCACGGATCTGTAATCGCAGTGCAGAGCCTACCTCGCCTTCCACATATTGCACCCAAAGTTTGACATCATCTGCAAGTGAGACCTGTGTGAGCGCATAATCTTTGTTGTGCTGGCAGATGTGGGCAGAAAACAGACTACTTTGGTCGGCAAGTGATTGCCAAGGACGCATATAATTTGAAGACCACACTTGCTCTAGCTCACCGCTTATCAGCACAGCGCCCTGCTCTAACACAACTAAATGATTAGCCAGACGCAAAATTTCATTCATGCTGTGCGTCACATAGAGAATTGGAATATGCACGCTATGAGCCAGCTCTTCCAAAAAAGGCATCACTTCACGTTTGCGCGGCATATCGAGCGATGCCAACGGCTCATCCATCAATAAAATATCGGGCTTGGATAGTAAGGCTCGGCCAATCGCTACTCGCTGTTTCTCCCCACCCGATAAATCATGCGGATAACGTGTAAGTAATGGCGCTAAAGCCAATAATTTTACGATGGCGGCGAAGTGGTCGGCATCCTTTTTTTTGACACCATAGTTTAAATTGCCATAAACGGTGTAATGTGGAAACAATCGAGCATCTTGAAAAACGTAACCAACGTTGCGCTTTTCAACAGGCAAGTTAATCTTTTTTCGTTGGCTAAATAGGATGCGGCCATTGATCTCGATTTCACCAAGTTCAGGCTTCACCAATCCACTGATAATATTGATGAAGGAGGTTTTCCCCGCCCCTGAACGCCCGAAAACCGCACAAATACCACGGCTTGGTAAAACCAAATCCGCATTAAGCTTGATATCACCTAACTGTTTTTCAAATTGAATCTTTAACCCACTCATCATTGAGTCCCTAAGCGCCGAGTCATTCGGCGGCTAATCACTTCAGAAATGAATAACGAAGCCAAGGCAATCGCGATGGAGATAATACACAAACGCATCGCTTCCATTTCGGCTCCTGGCGTTTCTAAAAAGTTATACATCGCAAGAGGAAGCGTTTGTGTTTCACCGGGAATATTGGACACAAAGCTAATGGTGGCTCCAAACTCACCTAGGCTGCGAGCAAAAGAGAGCATCGCGCCAGTGATCAGCCCGGGTATCGTTAAGGGTAATGTAATGGTCAAAAAAACTTTGAGTGGTGAAGCGCCTAAGGTTCGAGCCGCTTGCTCTAACTTAGGATCGACGCTTTCAAGGCTTAAACGAATCGCACGAACCATCAAGGGCAGTGCGATGATGACACACGCCAACACGGCTCCACGCCAACTGAAGCTGAAACGCAAGCCAAACATATTATCAAGCCACTGCCCAATTACGCCTTGTTTACCCATGGTGATCAACAGAAGATACCCCACAACCACTGGCGGTAATACGAGCGGCAAATGCACTAGGCTATCCAGTATACTTTTACCCCAAAACTGCTTTCTGGCGAGTAGCCACGCAAAAAACATTCCCAGCGGTAAGAGCCAAAGCACGGTATAAATCGCGACTTTTAAGCTCAGTTGCAGTGCAACCCATTCGTACTCAGAAAGCAAAGGAATCCGTTCCTGTCATCACGCTAAAACCGTAGTTCTGTAAGATACTTTTTGCTTGATCGCTGCGTAAAAAAAGCATGAATTGATTCACCGTATCACGCTCAGTTAGCTGCACTAAAGGATAATGGATGGCGCTGTGTAGGCTTGAATCAAATTCGTGTACCACTTTGACCTTATTGCTCATCAATGCATCCGTCTTATATACAATACCAAGTGCGGCTTCTTGACGTTCAACTAGCGCAAGCGCTAAACGTACGTTATTGGTTTGAGCCAGCATAGGGGCGAGCGACGACCACACTTTTAACTTTTCTAGTGCCTCTTTGGCATACATTCCCACAGGCACCGCCATTGTGTTACCTATCGCTAAACGTGAACCGTTCAAGGCGTCAAGCCATGCCGCAACATCATTTACTACCAGCGAATTGAGCTTCGACGATTGAGGGGCGATAAGCACCAGCTGATTTCCAGCCAACAATGTGACCTTATCGCTCGTCACAATGTTCTTGTTAAGCAAGTGAGTAACCCAGTTATCATTGGCTGAAATGAAAATATCCGCTGGTGCACCTTGCTCAATTTGACGAGCAAGCGCGGATGAACCCGCATAAACGGGCACAATGTCTAACGGTTGTTTCGGCTGGTAAGCCGCAATCAATTCATTAACCGCATTCGTCATGGATGACGCTGCATAAACAGTGATTTTCTCTTGTGCATAAACCGCCGTGCAGCACAGCATGGCGACGATAGAGAGCAGTATTTTTCTCATGTTAACGCTCCGTTAATTCTGGCCATAATAAGGCCAAGTTCAAATGCTCTTCAATCGCATCCGCAATGCGGTTAATGGCTTGTTCTTTTTGCGCCACATGATCGTAATAACTTATATCAGCGGCACCAGCCCAGTGACAGATAAGCTCAGTTGCGGGAAAACTATCAAAAATTCCGTGCATGTAAGTCCCCAACACTTGCTGGCAATCACTTAATAAACCGTCACGGTTGCCATTGTCTAACGTGATGATTGCTGAGGATGATGCATCATCGAGCGTTGTGCGTCCAACGTGGATCTCGTAGCCTGAGACCTTCGCTTTACCTTGCGGTAAAATAAGCTCGCCTTGAACATTCCTGAGCGTTTTTTCAGCGGTGAGTTCTGTACTGACGTCCAACAACCCCAGTCCTTCACTTTCGCCCGCTCCACCTTCAACGCCGAGTGGATCGCGAATTACCCGACCTAACATTTGGTAACCACCACAAATGCCCATCACTTTGCCTCCGAAACGCAAGTGACGTTTGATATCCTGATCCCAACCTTGCGAGCGAAGATACGCAAGATCGTCCCTTACAGATTTATTGCCCGGAAGCAGAATCAGATCCGCATTTTCGATCCGTTCACCCTTTCCCACATAACGTAAGTCAACATCAGGATTTAAACGCAACGCATCAAAATCAGTATGGTTACTAATGCGAGTCAACACTGGCACCACAATATTCAATTTACTGTTGCTGCTGAGGGTTTGCGCTTGAGTGATCGCATCTTCAGCTTCTAAATCAAAGCCATGTAAATAAGGCAGCACACCAATGACGGGTTTACCCGTTTTTGCTTCTAACCAATCAAGGCCAGATTGCAGTAACGCAATATCACCTCGAAAGCGGTTAATCACAAACCCTTTTACACGCAGCTGTTCCGATTCAGAAAGCAGTGCTAACGTGCCATACAGATGAGCAAATACACCGCCTCTATCAATATCGGCAATGATAATCACAGGTACATCGGCCGCTTCAGCAAACCCCATGTTAGCAATGTCGTTTTCGCGTAGGTTGATTTCAGCCGGGCTTCCCGCCCCTTCAATCATGACACTTTGATACTCGGCTTGTAACCGAGCGTAGGAATCAAGCACAGTATTCATCGCGACTTTTTTATAATCGTGATAACCCGTAGCTTCCATATTCGAGAGCGCTCTGCCTTGCAGGATAACCTGCGCACCCGTGTCTGAATTTGGCTTGAGTAATACAGGGTTCATGTGTACCGATGGCTCAACGCCACACGCTTGAGCCTGAACAGCTTGCGCTCTCCCGATTTCGCCACCATCGGCCGTCACCGCACTATTGAGCGCCATGTTTTGCGGCTTAAAAGGGGCTACTTTTATTCCTCGACGTGCTAACACTCGGCATAAGCCTGCAACTAGCACACTTTTTCCAGCGTCGGAAGTGGTGCCCTGCACCATCAATGACCTTAATGTTGATTCCATATTAACTCTACGATAGGCGTTTGCTGGTAATCATACCGTCACAGCTGCTACTCACTCAATAAAATGAATGGAATATTAATGTTCCGCTCAGAGTGTGTTCAACATCTTAGTGTTTAAATCGCTTCATCAAAACAACAAACCCATAAAGGAATTAAAAATGAAACGTACAACACTAGCCCTAGCAGCTTCGATGATTATTGCTCCTGTTTTCGCTTTTGCAGGTAACCATAACCAAAATAGTAGTGCCATCAATTACAATGGTCCTATCGAACTTACGTCTGTGGAATCGTTGCTAAAAGACACCAATATGTTTACAGAAAAGCATGTTGTGGTTGAAGGAAAGTTGATTCGTCAAATCAGAAAAGACACATTCGTATTCAGTGATGGCAACGGTGAGATTCAAGTAGAACTGGATGATGACATCCACTTCACAGCACCACTCAATGCCGAGACTAAGGTTCGCCTTTATGGCGAATATGAAGGAGGACTGACACCTGAAATCGAAGTGGATCAGATCCAAGTTCTATAATCATTACTGTTTATTGCTCTCTTGATGGTAAAACATAAAAAATAAGATGGATTTTTTTGTGAAAATGGCCTGTAATTTGCAGGCCATTGCTGTATCTTATTCAGCTTAATTTTCATCTTTTCAGGACGAAGCGTACATGTATAAAAAAGCGTACTCACTAGGCCTAGTCGGTTTGTCATGCGTTCTTTCTTTCTCTGCGCAAGCTAACAATTTTAATTATAACTTCTTTGAAGTCAGAACCGCTATCAGCCCTGAATCCTCAGGTGCAGAATTTAGTACTTATTTAACCGATAATACACACCTGGTCGCTCGTTACGATTCGAGATTTGACGGAGATTGGGATGCCGCTGGCGGAATTGGCTTTAACGGTCCAATAAACCAATTTGCCGATGTCTACGGACAAATGCTTGTTCACCACATTAGACCTACCGATGAACAGGGTGGCAAAAGCGAAACCCAGTTGGAGTTTAATATTGGCAGCCGGATCTGGTTATCGAGCCAAATTGAAGCCAATATTAAACTGGGTAAGAACGATGAACACTCGGTATTTTGCGCTGGATTACGTTTTCACTCTACCGAACAATTATCGTTAGGAGCTGAAACCAAAAACAACGGCGTTTACGGCCCACAGATCGTCATGAATGTTCGTTTTCAGTTCTAAAACGTAAAACGGCCTTCAGGCTTAAGCGCATGATGCTTCTTCGCTACTTGTGCGCTTCTTTTGACTCTTTGTATCAACAGAATTACCCCACAAATTTGATGTACTCCACGATATCAGATATTTGGAAGCGACTTCTCATATATCAGCGATATACTATGCACTCAATAACTTATGTGTGCCGCTATGTTTCGCTCTTTCTATAAATACTTAGCTCAATGGCTATTTGTTAGTGTCGTGCTTGGGGTTGTGCCCTTTCTTTATTTCGTCAAAGAATTCGACAAAGCTCACGAACAAACTGTGCAAATGATCGAACAAAAAAGCCATTCTCAACTCGAATACAATAAGCACGAACTGCTTACTGCGTTTAATGACGTTTACAATTCCACTCAAATATTGTCAAACAACACCATGTTGTACAGCGCGTTACGTCTTCCCTCCACCGAAAATATCGAAGCGGTACAGGCGTTTTGGTTATTAGCAGCTCGTATTCAAATCCTTTATTCTCGGCTCAGGCTTTTTGATATAGCGGGTAACGAATTAATTCGCGTGAATCAGAGTAATGGATCAACAGAAGCAGTACCAAGATCACAACTAAAAAACAAATTGCACCGAGACTATTTTCAGTATGCGCAAAACCTTTCCCCAAACCAAATTGGGATCTTCGGTGTTGATAGTGAAAGAGAAGAAGAAAATTATGGCGTTACTTCCCAGATAACCGCAGTATTTAGGATTATTGCACCAATAGATTTTGATGGAAAAAGGCAAGGCTATTTTGTAGCAAATCTTAATTTAACCCAGTTGTACAAAAAATTTAACCAGAGGTTAAATTCACTGAGTCGCCCAGACATCATCAGTTTCAAGGGGCAGTATATTCATCATGAAAATGAGATCTTATCTCAGCAAGAAAACCCGTCGAAATACCACCTGCTGAATATTAACAGTGTCGCCCCTATACTCTGGAAAAGTATGCAAGAGCAAGCTTCTGGCACGGTATGGGATAACAACTGCTGGTATAGTTTTACTCAAGTTCCTTTGCAATCCATATTCCCTGAAATGGAGCCAATTTACCTAATTCAGTCATTAAATGGTGATGCGCTCAATAAATTGCTTTCTGCCACAGAGCTAAAAATTAGCTTTCAAGCGGTTGGCATAGCTCTATTAGTAATGACGATTGCGGCCGGTTTTATTCGTTGGAACGCAAACCACGATAAAAACAGTATTGAGAGCAAACTGGCTAGGGCGGCGATGAATGGTATGTCCGCTATGGTGATTACCGATCGTAATAACCGCATTATCAAAGTAAACAATGAGTTTACCCGGATCAGCGGCTACACCTTAGCCGAGGTAAGAGGTAAACAACCTTCCGTTTTTTCCTCCGGTAAGCACAATCAAGCTTTTTACATGAATATGTGGAAAGTGCTGCAAGACGAAGGGTTATGGGAAGGTGAAGTCATTAATAAGCGTAAAGATGGCTCAATGCAAACCGAGATCTTACGTATTCAAACCATCCGTGATTCAGACGGAATTATTCAGTTTTATGTGGCCTCCTTTGTTGATATTAGTCATCGCAAAGAGCTAGAAAATCGCCTGCGTGAGCTCAGCGAGAAAGATGCGCTCACCAACATTTGGAACCGCAGGAAATTTGATCAAGAAATGCGTTCAGAATGCTTACGCGTAAAACGTTACCAAGCTCAAGTGCAGTCGTGCTTAGCGATTATTGATATCGACCATTTTAAACGTATTAATGATAAATTAGGCCATGCAGAAGGCGATAAAATCATT
This sequence comes from Vibrio sp. B7, assembly GCF_963888765.1. NCBI lineage: Bacteria > Pseudomonadati > Pseudomonadota > Gammaproteobacteria > Vibrionales > Vibrionaceae > Vibrio > Vibrio sp. B7. The sequence continues at coordinate 145,188 of NZ_CAWPKR010000036.1, read as the reverse complement.
CGTTCTGTCGCAACACAATTAAGTGAGCACCTAAGAGAAACGGACTTTTTAGCTCGCATCGGAGGCGAAGAGTTTGCCATCATTATGCCTCATACACCACTGGCAGAAGCTGAGTTGGTCATGCACCGTTTACGAGTAGCCGTTCACTTAAATCATCGTTTAGAAGTGTCGATCAGCGGTGGCATCACTGACATTACAGAAAAACCAGAAGAAGTGTATAAACGGGCCGATATTGCATTGTATGAGTCAAAAGCTTCGGGGCGTAATCTTGTCTCGGTATTGACCAGTGTCGAGATGGAAGAATTTGCTTGACAATTAGCACCATTTAAGTGCATCGAGAAATAAAACGGGTTTATTTTTGTGCAATTATCGCAAACTTAGTTTGTAACGTATTGTTCGCTATCATTTTTACTTTTGGCTTAAAACTTGTACTACTCTCTAATATGGTAAATAGATTGCACATATTTAGGGAGAAATAAGATGCAAGAAACACTAACCGTTGTGTTAGCAGGTGGCGTCGGTTCGCGGCTATCTCCGCTAACTGATGACAGAGCAAAACCGGCTGTACCCTTTGGTGGAAAATATCGAATCATTGATTTTACACTCACCAACTGCCTACACTCAGGGCTGCGAAAGATTTTGGTCCTGACTCAATATAAATCTCATTCATTACAAAAACATTTACGTGATGGCTGGTCTATTTTCAATCCAGAACTCGGCGAATTCATTTCTGTGATCCCCCCGCAGATGAGAAAAGGCGGAAAATGGTACGAAGGAACGGCGGACGCTATCTATCACAATATGTGGCTACTTTCACGCAGTGATGCCAAACACGTCGTTGTTTTATCTGGTGATCATATCTACCGGATGGACTATGCCTCTATGCTTGAAGCTCATAAGCAAAAAAATGCTGCACTGACTATCGCCTGCATGGATGTCCCAAGAGAACAAGCTTCTGCCTTTGGCGTGATGAATGTGGATAATGACTTCAAAATCACCTCATTCATCGAAAAACCCAGTGACCCACCCTCCATGCCTAATAATCCTCATCGCAGCTTAGTTTCTATGGGGATCTACATTTTTGATATGGAAGTATTAAAAAGTGCTTTGATTAATGATGCTGAGCTGGAAAACTCGAGTCACGATTTTGGCAATGACATCATTCCCAAATTGATTGAAAGCCATGCTGTTTATGCGTATGAGTTTTGCGGTGACCGGGGGCGAGTCGCTAAAGATTGTTACTGGCGTGATGTCGGAACACTTGATTCTTTTTATAACGCTAACATGGATTTACTCGAACCCGTTCCACCAATGAACTTATACCAAAAGAACTGGGCCATTCGAACATACGAAGCGCAATACCCACCTGCGCGCACGGTTTCTTCGGCAACAGGTAACGAAGGTATATTCATTAATTCGATTATTTCAAACGGTGTGATTAACTCTGGAGGTTCTGTACAACACTCCATTATTTCTTCAAACGTCAGAATTGATGATGGTGCAACAGTGGTCGATAGCATTTTATTTGATGATGTTGAAGTCGGCGCAGGGTGTCAGCTCATGAGGTGTATTATTGATAAACATGTAAAAATCCCTCCACATACTCAAATTGGCTTAAACCCAGTTGAAGATGCCCAGCGTTTTCGTATTTCAGAAAATGGCATTGTTGTGGTACCCGAAAGTTATCAATTCTAAACTTATATTTTTGCCCACTTAATTTATCCCTCATTAAAATGAAGCCTTAGCACACGCTAAGGCTTCTTACTTTACACTGAGTTCAAAACATACTGATTAATCACGCTTAGTTATGGGCACGTTGTTGCATCCCAAAACCAATTTGACTGAGTCGGTGACTCCCAAACGCCGGGGTTGTTTTTGGCAATAAAACATTTCCCGTTGTAAATCACAACATCGCCAGTTTTCACCTGTGTGGATCCTGGAACCCAAGTAATGACATTGCTAGGATTCGTGGTACCACCGGTATCTCCACCGTCACTGCCACCAGAAGATAGGTCAGCAAGTGGAAGATCCGGTTGTTCAAACTTGAAGGCGTAATCGACACCATTAATGTTTACGCTGTAATTTGCAGGCCCAGAAATAGGGAGGTAGTAAACCATATCCAACTCATACACGCCGCCTGCGGGCAGAGCTTTCCAGTTCGGTAAACTAAACGCTACGCGGTGCATGACACCGTCTAAGCCACCGACGTTATTAGCGCGAGTATGGCCAGAAGCAATCACCTTCAAGCCACCACCAGATTGGTCTTTAGCATTATCAGGTGCAGATACGGGGATATCAAACTGGAACTCAGTACCTCCGGGGATCTCTTGACCTGTGTTGTTAGTAAAGCTGATTTTAGGGTTGATTGGGTAGTTTTGATCACCCACCTTAAATCCACCAACGGAGACCGCGATGTCTACCGTTTCATTGCCAATCGTGCTCGTCGCAAGTGTGTTGCCATAAGGCGTTGCCGACTTAAACTTGTCATAAATCGCTTTCGTCATGGTATTACCCATGTGGTATTCACCATTTCCGCTTGCACAAGCTTGCTCTGTTGAATCCACTTGAGTGCGTTGGCCATTGGCGTCCAATACATAACAGTTATAATCGCCTGCTAACTCCCAAAACATGATGCCGCCGATCTCTTTATCGATGACATAATCGGCTTTGGTGTTGATAGACTCTTTATCTTCAGTTGATAAGAACACCCCTTTATCGGCATTCCACAGCCAAGGCGCGACGGCAACGCTGTCGTAGTGACGTTGGTAAAGACCGACAAGTTGATCGGCAGGCTCATTCACTGGATCAAGGTTATAAGCTTGGGCGTAAGAGCCCCAAATTCCCTTCTCTAGGTTTTTGGCATGCCACATTGGGTTTGAACCTGCACCCATCTCGTTTCCTTTCGGATCGGTGTCGTGCCACATGTTGTCAATACCCACCGCGCCGTGGCCACAGTTGTTTTTCTCACCCTCACCAGTGCCCGGAGCACATTCAGCTTGGTTAGGTAATGCCGCTCGCCCCCATAAACCATTCTCTCCACCCATGACACCTTGCCAGCCGCGCGTGTAGTAAGGAACGCCGATGTTGATACGCCCTGCGGGCATAGAACCGCGGAAATAATGATAAGCCCAGTCAGTGTTGAGATAACCAATACCACCGTATTGAGCCGTACCATATACGTTCCACTGTGCTAACTCTGAATCTTTACCAGTGTCATACAAAGCCGCGTTGTGACCCACGTGATCATTCCATGCGCCGTGTAAGTCATAAGACATGATGTTCACATAATCAAGATACTGAGTGACATCAAACGTCTCCATACCACGCAATAGATAACCAGAAGACGGTGCTGCAATCGTCAGCATGTAATGGTGGCCATCTTGTGCCGATGCTTGATCAAGCTTCTGACGTAGTACCTTCATTAACTCTTGGTACGACGCCCATAAATAAGCACGGCGAGGTTCCATAATCGCTTTATCATCTGGATTACCTGCGCCCGCCATTGAGGTTGGATATTCATAGTCGATATCGACACCATCGAATTGATATTTACGAATCATTTCAACAGCCGATGTTGCAAATTTTTCAATACCAGCGTGGTTGATAGAGCCATCAGCGTTGGTTGTCATCGTATAAAAACCACCATCGGCGACACGGTTGCCAGCCGCATCAAAGTGCCCGCCAGTTTCAGCCCAGCCTCCGATAGAAATTAAGGTCTTAACATCAAATTTTTTTTTCGCTGTTGCCAACGCACCAAAATGACCTTTAAAGCCTAATGCAGGATCAATCTCAACCCCAGGCCACTCTTTGCCCACTGCCGCATTATTGGGATCGTTCACATCGCCCACATTCACTTTGCCATCGGAACCTATGCTGACGAAGGCATAGTTAATGTGCGTGAGCTGCTCCCACGGGATGTCTTTTACAAGGTAAGCCGATTGCGGATCATCACCCGCACGCCAACTGGTGAAATAACCGATAACACGACGTGGATGATCCGCCCCCATGATCTCACGACCTTCCGCATCGTAAACGGTGCAATAAGGTACATTCACACCTTCGGTTTGATATAAACCATCAGGACGACAATTATTAGCTATTGGCGCGCCATTGACTGTTAAAGTCGCTAACGTGGAATCTGTCGTCGCACCAAGGTTATCAGTGGCGCGTGCAAACACCGCCAAGTTACCCGCTTTTGTCGCGGTGTATTCTAAGGTATACGGAGCACTAACAGCCGTTCCAACCAGCGTTCCCGCAACGAAGAAATCAACTTTATCGACGCTTCCATCAGTATCAGCAGCGTTTGCGGTTAAGGTGACTAAAGCCCCCACGTCAACGGAAGCCGCAGAAAGCGTAATATCAACGGTTGGAGCCTGGTTGCCTGGTTGTTGTGCCTCTTTCACCGTTAAGGTCGTTGCACTTTTCACGCTGACATCACCTTTATCATCGATGGCTACAACACTGAATTCATGCTGACCAGCGGTTGCGACCCACGTGGCTTTATAAGGTGCCGTGGTGACTATACCCACAATTGCACCATCGACAGAAAACTCGACTCGAGCAACGCTGCCGTCACTATCGGTTGCGTTCGCACTTAATATTACGGTATCACCGACAGCAATCACATCTGCTGCGGAAGGTGAAGAGAGATTCGCGGTGGGTAGCTGGTTCTCACCACCGGAAGTGACGCAAACATCCAACACTTTCCACTGGGCATAATCACCGGAAAAGTTGGCTGGATCGTTACCTTGAGTCCAATAGTTAGCTTGGTAGGCGGTACCACTGTGCTGAACCTTGTTACCGCCAGTATAAACTTTTGACGATTCCCAAGGGCTTAGTGTCGTGCAATCAACGGCTGCATAGCTGTTAAAAGCCATCAAGCAAGAGGCCGTTAAAGTGCTCAGTGTAAAAACACCCTTTGCCACTGTCCTGTTGTTTAAATGCATAGCTGCTCATTCCTTAAGTTATTGTTTCACTATAAAAAGCCTCGTATCAAGAAGAAACCAGACTTTAATTCTCACGTGAAACAACTGTAGGACAGAGCGATAAATAAGCACCTCAATTTGTTCAAATATCAAAAATCACTCGCAACAAGTTGCACTATTTCTGCAAAAGAGACATCGTTATTTTGCATCAACAACTAATTATTGGTTAATTTTCCGATTCTAAAAAAAGCGCCGAAATCAGAACAATATACGGACTACCTGCCGGTTATTTAACTTACACACTATCAAAAAGAGCAAAAAATATGTAACAACACTAATTGTTACAAAAATGTAGAGTTTAACTTTATGCGCTATTTCTAACGCTGTACTCCTCTTGGGGTTTCATTAAAATGTCGCTTATATTCTCGACTAAACTGAGATGCGCTGGCATAACCAACTAAACGAGCGGCATCGTTCACACGCTTGCCTTCCACACGAATCAACTCTTTCGCTCTGTTAAGCCTGACTTTTTTTAAATATTGTAAAGGAGATTCTAACGTCACCAGCCTAAAGGCGTGGTGAAACGCCGAAACACTCATGTTGGCTTCTTCGGCGAGTAACTGAACGGTAATGGACTGATCATATTCTTGATGTACTTTACTCAACGCTTTGGCTATCCGGGCGTAGTGTCCTTCTTGATGAGCGAGATCAAAAAGCACATAACCGTGCTCGCTGGTTAATGCACGAAACACAATCTCCTCGACTAAGCTTTCGCCAAGCACTTTAGCTTCAAGATCATCAACCAATGCAGACATCAAACGAATCGCACTTGCTTGCATCTTTGCGCCCATTTCTACTGATTTCAGCCCGCATTTTGATTTGTCTATGCAATCAGATAAAAAGCCAGAAGCCTCAAGTCGATCAACCTGCTTAAGGAGAAGTGAGTGATCGATATTAATAGTCAAGCCCAATAACGGTTCACTTTCTGACGCAAAAGCTTCGCACTCAAGTGGTAAAGGTACCCCAACAACCAAGTAATCATTGGGGCCATAATTTACGGGTTGGCTACCAATATGAATGCGTTTATGTCCTTGCCCCAACAATATGACACCGGATTGATACACAAGGGGTTGTCTACCATTACCGCGGCTGCTGCGATAAAACAATACGCCCGGCACTGCCGTTTGGTGAATACCTTCCAAATGATCTAAAGATTGTTTTTCAATGTATTGCTGCATCAGTTGCGCCAGTTTACTCATTATGCCCCCTTATCAAAACTGAAGGAAGAATACGACAATTAGAGAATTAGGCAATTAATTTCGAGAAATTGGTCTATATTGACTGGATAATTAATACTAATATGCACATCGTAAAACACTGCCTTGGAGGCGCCGCCTCCTTTTCTATAAGCAAAGGTGAGAATAATGAAATTTACTTATGTTAACCCTACTCTAATTCACTTCGGCCAAGGCCAAATCTCGGCGATCAGTCAGGTGATTCCAACTGACCAAAAAGTACTGGTGATCTACGGTGGCGGTTCGATCAAAAAAAATGGTGTTTATGACCAAGTCGTGAGTGCACTCACTGACCACCAATGGGTCGAGTTTTCAGGTGTAGAAGCAAACCCAACCAAAGAAACCTTAGATAAAGCGGTTGCTATCGTCAAAGAACAGGACATCGACTTTATTCTTGCCGTGGGTGGTGGTTCGGTTATCGATGGTTCAAAATACGTTGCCGCGACGGCTAAGTATGATGGGGATGGCTGGGACATCATGGTGGGTAAACATCAAGTTACTGAAGCTACGCCTATCGGTGCAATTCTGACTCTGCCAGCAACCGGTTCTGAATCCAACATGGGCGCGGTCATTACCAAAGCACAAACACAAGACAAACTGGCCTTTATGGCTCCAGCGGTACAGCCTAAGTTCGCAGTGCTTGATCCAGACGTAATGAAATCACTGCCTGAGCGCCAGTTGATCAACGGTATTGTTGATGCTTGGGTACACGTCTGTGAGCAATATTTAACCTTGCCAACCAATGCAATGGTTCAAGACGGCTATGCCGAAACTTTACTTAAAAACTTGCTGGTATTGGGTCAACAATATGACCAGCGTGATAATGATGGATGGCGAGCAAACCTGATGTGGACAGCGAACCAAGCACTAAATGGCCTGATCGGTACTGGCGTTCCACAAGATTGGGCGACTCATATGATTGGTCACGAGTTCACCGCATTATGGCATGTTGATCACGCCCGTTCGCTAGCGATTGTGCAGCCTTCCCTACTGCGCAATCAACTTGAGAACAAACGCGCTAAACTTGAGCAAATGGGCAAAAATGTCTTTGGGCTCAATCAAACTAGCGATCTTGCCTTACGCACAATCGATGCGATTGAAGCCTTCTACCACAGCTTGAATGTTCCAACTCAATTTGCGGATCATAACAGTAGCAAGCAAGCGGCCATAGACGCAGTTATCGCTCAACTGAACGCACATGGAATGCTTGTTTTGGGTGAACAGCAAGCCATCACGCTTGAAAAATCACGGGAAATTTTGGAACAAGCTATCATTTAGCCTCATTTTTTAGGCGAGTGAATAGTGATTTCCACATTCCAATAGCATAGATTCAGCTACATCAAGCAGCGCAATTGGGCGCTGCTTTTTTTGTACTTTTTTTGTATTGGATACTTTATGTAGCGGCCTTTCATTACCATGCCAGCATTATCAAACTGATCCACCACCTAAAATTAAAAAACTAATGACGACTTTTAAAGTCATCCTTTTCTAAACCATGTTTTTTCATTCGTAAGTAGAGCTTTTTACGCGGTACTTGCAGATAATTTGCGGCATCAGCGACGCGACCAGAATGGAGAAATAATGCATCTTCAATAATTTGCTTTTCGTAATCATCCACCAATTCATCAAGCGGTGATAAAAGATCAGACTGATTGTACAAACGCTCTTTTCCCGTCAGTTTTACAATACCTATCGCATATAATTCAGCTACATTTCTCAGCTCTCGTACATTTCCCGGCCATTGATGTGCACGCAGTAGCGACAAATAACTCAGTTCTACCGCTGGCAAAGGTTTCGCCAATTTATTACAACTCTGCTTGAGAAAATAATGGAACAAAGTAGCGATATCATCGGGACGATGTCGAAGTACAGGCACCTCTATCACGCCTTGGTTTAACAAATAATAGAGCTCTGGCTGCAACCGATTAGCCGTAATCAAGGCCTCAGGTTCCGTACCTAAAATAGCAATCACGCGCGTTCGAGCTTTGCTTAGGCGTTCTTGGTTAAGCATCCTCTGAGTCAAATAACGCTGCAATTCTTCAGAAAGTAATTCGATGTGGTCTATTAGCAATGTACCGTTTTCACTTGCATCTAATTTTTGTTCAATCTGTGCGAGCGTGGTCGCTGATGAAACGGTTAATTCCACTAGAGATGAAGCATGATTACCCTGTGTCAGTTGGTGGATGAGATATGCAATAGTATGCCGCCCAACACCCGATTCTCCACAAATAACAACATGACTGTTGAGCATTGAATACTGAGCAACATGGTGGCGAATTTGCCCCATTTGAGCGGATTTTCCGATGAGTTCGCATTTAATTGAGTTGGCCATAGCCGTTTTTTGTTGTACAAAATGACGACGAATATCGAGATTTTTCTTCACTAAGCTCAATAACTCCGCAGGATTGATTGGCTTTTCAAGAAAATCGCATGCCCCTATTTTGACCGCCTCTACCGCCATAGGAATGTCTCCGTGGCCAGTAATGACAATCACAGGAATATGCTCATCAATCGATTTAATCGCTTTAAGCAATTCAATGCCGTTCATTTGTGGCATATAGACATCAAGCAATATCACTCCAGCCCAATCAGAATGGATAAACTCACACGCTTTGGTGGGGTTAAGAAGTGCTTTTGATGGCAAATTAGCTATCGACATAAGATGAGAATATGAGTCAAGGACATCTTGGTCATCATCAATCAATAAAACAGAATAATTATGATTCATAAGGCAACTCCAGCACGACCATTGCACCTCGGCTGACTGTCGAGGCAAGATAAATTTGACCCTTTATTTTTCCTATGAGCGAGCGGCAAATATTCAGCCCTAAGCCCAACCCTACTTCTTTGGTCGTGGTAAAGGGCGTAAAGAGTTTTTCAACGACATCATGAGCAAATCCAGCCCCTGAATCGCATACTGCAACAACGTGATGCGTTGGCGTACTCGACAGCAATATCACGTCAACTTTTTTGTGCTCACATCCCACAACCGCTTCACAGCCATTTACCAACAAATTAATCAATACCTGTTCCAAGCCGATTTGATCTGCAATGACTTGAATTGGTTGATGAATATGGCTTTGCAATACTATTTGTTGACGTTTCGCTTTCGTTTCAACCAACAACATAGCCTGACCGATAACATCAGTAATCAAGACAGGGGTAAGGGTTTCATCACTGCTACTTTTACGAGAAAAATGACGTAGCCCATTGATGATTTTGCCCATTCGCTCTGTTAAATGTTCAATATGATCGATGGAATGTCTGATTTGCTCTGTTTTCTTCTGCTCTAAAGCAAGGTTTACGCTATAGAGATAAGTCGACATCGCGCTTAATGGTTGATTCAATTCGTGCGCTAAACTGGTCATCGTTTGCCCGACCACCGCCATTTTAGCGGCTTGTACTAACTCACTTTGTGTTTTTTTAAGATGGTTTTCGGTCCGGTGGTGCTGCTCAATTTCAGCGAGTAACTGATGATTTTTTTCACGTAATGAATGAGTTTTTGCTCGAACTCGCTCTTCTAATAATCGATTAGCGTGCTCTTGATCGGTAACATCCGTAATCGTGATGATAACTTTATCGCTTAAACCGTGGGTATACTTACGTAAATACAAGCGCAAGTAATAAGGTTTATTTACATCGCCTAACGATAACGTAATGACATCTGCACCATTTTCGATCAACTTAGCCTCTGGGTTAAACAGTGCTTGCAACTGCGATTGAGTTGACGTTGAAAAACAGAGCCAAAAGGCTTTCGGGTCCTCATTCTGGTCTATATTCAAGCGAACACGAGCGCTTAAGTTAGCCGATTCAATATAACCATCCAAATCACAAGTGATTAAACTCGCTTGCGTATTGTTAATCAAACTCAGTGCGTTGGTTCGGTCCATTTCCTCCACTTTTTTACCATACTGAACCAATTTTTCACTGATCCGGCCAATTTCATCTCTGCCGTCTACCACAATAGGGTGTGAAAGATCATTATGAATGATGGCATCTAAACTGTCGCTAAGGCGGTTAAGTCGGCCCACAATCCGACGATTGATGAAATAGTAAGTCAAAAACAAACTGATAATGATCGATAAGCTAAAGCAGACAAACAGAATACGGTTACCATGAGAAACCAGTTCCGTGGTCTCTTTTTTCGCTTGAACAAACGACTCATCGGCGTTGGCGACCAACATCGCAATATCAGTATGTTGGTGGAGAAGCTGTTGCTGAACTTCAGCTCGAATATCATCAAGCTGGGCATTTAAACGCACCATAGAACGTAAGTTTTGATGGAAAGAGCCATTCAAACTCAATACATCCATTAGCTCACTGAGTAATTGTTGATAGGCGATGGTTGCAGGTTGTGAAAAAATCGGCGCACTCTGTGCGTACAGTTCTTCAAGGCGGAACTGTAGTACTTTCATGCCATTATTCACTTGGCTAATATGCTTAGATTGGATGAGCTCTTTTGCGAACATAAACGTTTGAGCCTCACCATCTAGGATAGACTGGACAGCCCCTAAACTCGCAAACAGCATGTCGCTTTCATTACCTTTCATTTTACGCTCTAGCTGCCACTGTATTTCTTGGCGCAGCGGAGTCAACTCAGAACCAATATCTTGATGTAGCCATTGGATCTGCTCTTGAAGTAACTCAATTTGACGACTTTGATCAATCCGTTGCCCGACCAGAAGACCAAATTGCTCACTAAGATTACGTAGCCGTTGATACCCAGCAAGCAGCCGTTGCTGCTCGTTGTTCAATTCAATCTCGCTTAATATTTTGCTGATCGTCGTTAAATTGTTATCCAAACGTTGCCGTTGCTCATCCAACTCAACTTTGTTACGCGTATTTGAGATGATTTCGATCCGTCTTTTAATTTCCGAACTACTGCTTTCGAGCAGATAACTGGCATTATATTTAGGAACACTTTTATCAAGCAGCTCGCTCACTTGATTATCTAAACTATTCCATGTTCCCCATGCGACGATGCTGACAATCGTCAACAGCAAGGTACTACAAGCAAAGGCCAAAACCAGTCTCGCGCCAATCGTGTTGTATTTCGGAAAAATCATGGCGTATCGACCCGGTCCAAGTTTTTTAGATCGGACAAAGCTTCTTCTAAGGTTAATGCCAACTGCATCTTCCAACGATGCGTCAGTTCCGCTACTTGCATAGAAATGGCGGCGGAGTGTGTCTCATACTGCACATCATCAACACTGATTTTTTGCCATGACTGATATACCACGGCTAACTCTGTTTCGGTCACAGGTAAAGAGAACACTCGAGTTTCAATATTTTCAATGAGCTTCAGAGCTGGTTCATTGTGTGCGTACTTGGTTTTAGCATGATTGATTGCGAGCCAAGTGTCTTTTAACTGAGGTAAGCGTTTGGTAATCGCAATTTCAAACAATAAGTTAACTAACTCCTCACGATGTGTAATGGATGCCATGGACAACTGTGTATATGCCTCATTAAACAGGGATTTATCGTTTATCGCATGTTTAGAAAAATCATTGCTATCCATATTCGTTTGTACCGCTTTTGACATCAATAAATCGATGAATGCCTTCGCATATTGATCATTTTCACGCAGGCTCACTTGGGCGACGTATGTGGGCATTAGGGTAAAACTTTCATCATAGCGAAATTGCACGTGCTCAAATTTTCGTTCTAATATGCTGGCATAGCTATCAATCGTTGGGCCTATCCCAAATTGCCCTTTGGCTACATAATCACTCACACCAAAACTGCGTGAGGAAATTGTCCCTAAATTTGCCCCCACGTTCAGTAAAATCCGCCACCCTTGTTGCCAACCATATTTAGCAAGAATGCTCTCGACCATTAACTGAGTAGTACCCGAACGTGTTGGGGTACTCATCGTGATGTGGTCAAAATAGATAAAATTAGCCAGATCGGTGAACGACGTAGGCGTCGGTAAATGATGTAAGCTGAGATAGTCACGATTCCATACCAAACCAGCGCCAGAATAGCCTATCGTCACGACTTTATCAGTTGGCGGTAACATGTAGGGTTTTAACCATTCTGGTGGTTGCAAATGGGCAGGTAAGGTTGCGAGCTTATTGCTATTTGCTAAATGCTGCATTAAAAAAGGCGATGAGCTCAGCACTACATCAATATTCTGGATATATCTTTTATTAAGCAGTTGAATACTCGATTGTGCTCTACGGTGGACAACTTGCACATCAACCCCTTGATACTGTTTGCTGAACTCTTCAATAAGAGGTAGCAAGGGTTCACGTGAAAATGTGGTCAGTATGACTAACTCATTCTCTTTTGCATAAGCGGTATTGATAGCCGCCGCTATCGATCCTAGTAGCACCATCCATTTGCACCAGCGTAATAAGGTACAAGAACGGGAAACCGCTTTTAAATCACAAAACCCTAAAAATTGTGCGTTCACTCAAAACTCTACCGTTTAGCTAAAAATAAATTATTAAACATTTGTGTCAGTTATGACGCAAAACAGCGTATTACAATTTCAATTTTATCAGCAAAACATAATTTACCCTTCGCTGAATTCCCATTTTTGACCCATTCACACTCTCAATTTGAGTCATTTCTGCCTCAAATTGGCACTTTTGAGCCCCATACCCATTTGTTTGAAGATGCCTTCCGACAACGAAACAACCCTATTTAGTAATAACCCTATTTAGTATTTGATGAATGGAGAGCTCCATGCTTAACTTTTTTAAAACTCGCCCAGATCTACCGCTATCGGATAGCTCTCAGGGCGCAATGCAATCGCGTTTCAAAAGTTTTCAATGGCAAGTATTCTTAGGCTTAGTCTTTGGATACGCCATGTTCTATGTGGTTCGTATGAGTTTAGGCGTCGTTAAAAAACCGATGCTTGATGCGGGCATCGTATCGATAGAAGAACTCGGGATCATGGGATCAGCCTTCTTCTTCACCTACGCATTTGGTAAGTTTTCGAACGGTTTCCTTTCTGACTACGCCAACATCGGCCGATTTATGTCGTTCTCACTACTGCTTTCTGGTGCCACTGCCATATTCATGGGGTTGAACACCACGGCATTCTTCTTTGTGTTACTTTGGGCCGTCAATGGTTGGTTCCAATCGGTGGGTTCTGCGCCTTCTTGCGTCTCGCTTTTCCAATGGTTCTCACCTAAACAACGCGGAAGCCGTTATTCAATTTGGGGAGGATCTCGAAATATCGGCGAAGGCATCACTTGGATTCTAACAGCAACGCTAGTGAGTTATTTAGGCTGGCAAGCAGGTTTCATCGGTGCGGGCATTGCTGCCATCATCGCTGCATTGATTATGTTCTTTGTACTGAAAGATCGTCCGCAAACCTATGGTTTACCTGATGTTGCAACAGCATTTGGTGAAGAGCCCGAGTTCAAAAAAGCCAACGATCCAAAAGAAACACGTCGCGCTCAACTGTTCATTTTGAAGCAGCCGACTGTCTGGCTGATTGCCGCTGCTTGTGCCGCGATGTATATCTCTCGCTATGCGATGTCTTCTTGGGCGGTATTATACCTACAAGAAACCAAAGGCTACTCACTGATTGATGCTGGTTTTGCAATGTCCACTTACCCTATTGCAGGCCTCGCGGGCGCTATTTTGTCTGGTATCATTTCAGATAAAGTATTCAACGCTAACCGTCATATCCCAACGCTACTTTACGGATTTGCCAACATTGCAGGTATGTGCTTGATGTTCTTCGGCCCTGATAACCGTATGGTAGATGCTGTTGCTCTAGGCTTAATTGGTTTTGCGATTGGTGGGCTTGTCGTATTTCTTGCTGGCCTAACGGCTTGTGACTTAATGCCTAAAAATGCCGTCGGTGCCGTAAAGGGCTTTATTGGTTTGTTCTCTTACTTAGCCGCTTCGGCTCAAGAACTGGTGTCTTCATCACTGATTAAAATGACGGAAGTGGATGGCGTAACCAAATATGACTTTACTCAAGCACAATATTTCTGGTTGGCCGCTGGCGTGATTTCTTTACTGCTTGCGACTACGGTATGGAATGCCAAGAAAGTAACGGATATTGATGCTCCTACGGGCCAGATACTGGAAACGAAACCAAGTCTCTAATCTATAACACCCTTGATACAGGGGGATAATCCCCCCTGTTATTTTCTTATTTTCATTCTTATTTTCTATATCCAAATCACTTGAAAAATCGACCAAATGTCGGCCGAGAGCAATGGACAAGTGCAATTAGCACCACCATAACTTCAAGTCAAATGGCTATAGCGAGTGTCGTTATAGGATACCACTATGTGTAAAACAAAAATCGTTGCAACGCTTGGCCCTGCAAGCCAAAGCCGTGAGATGATCACTAAGCTCATTAATGCCGGTGTTAACGTTGTACGTTTAAACTTTTCTCACGGCACCGCTGACGAGCATATTGAACGCGCGATGTTAGTACGTGACATTTCACAAAAGCTTGGTGTCAGTGTCGGCATATTAGTCGATTTGCAAGGACCTAAGATCCGTATTTCCTGTTTTGAAGACGGTGCGATCACTCTAAAAGCGGGTGACTCATTTATTCTCGATGGGCTTCACCCCACAATGGCTGGTAACCAAGAACGTGTGGGCTTAGATTACCCGCAGCTGATTCAAGACTTGAAGTTGGGTGATACTTTACTGCTTGATGATGGCCGAGTACAACTCCGGGTCGAAGAACTCAACAAACCACAGCAGTGGGTAAAAACTCGCGTCATAAACAACGGTAAGCTGTCTAATCGCAAAGGCATTAATTTGCTCGGTGGTGGCCTTTCCGCGCCAGCACTGACGGACAAAGACAAACGAGACATCATCACTGCCGCGAAACTCCAAGCCGATTTTCTAGCCGTCTCATTTCCACGTAATGCCCAGGATTTACATGAAGCGCGCCGGTTAGCGGTACAAGCTGGCTGTCATGCACACATTGTCGCCAAAGTAGAGCGAGCCGAAGTGGTGAGCGATCAAAAGAATATGGACGCGGTCATCAATGCATCCGACGTTGTGATGGTTGCTCGTGGTGATTTAGGCGTTGAAATCGGTGATGCTCGCCTACCCGGCGTACAAAAAGCGTTGATTGCGCGCTCAAACTATTTAGGCAAACCCGTTATCACCGCAACACAGATGCTGGAGTCGATGATTGACAACCCGCTGCCAACACGCGCAGAAGTGCTTGATGTAGCGAACGCAATTATTGATGGCACTGACGCTATTATGCTGTCAGCAGAATCAGCGGCGGGAAGCTATCCCATTGAAGCAGTAGAAGCGATGGTGCGTATCGCTCATGGTGCAGAACAAGAGTTAGGCTGTGCGCAAAATTCATGGGATAAACTGCATCATTTGTGCAGCGATGCGGGCAAAAGCTTCGCGCTTTCCTCCATGATATCGGCGACTAAGGTTCATAAAGATCTTGGGGTCGCCATTTTAACTCAACAGGGAGAAACACCCCTGTTGATGTCTCGTTGTCAAAGCCAAGCTACCATTTGGGCACTCTCCGACAGGCCTGAACTGCTGCGTAAATTAACCATTTTGCGCGGCGTTACACCAACCTATATTCCATCATTAGCGACACAAGCGGATTTGCTGTCTCAGCAAGTGCTTAACGCTCTGGCACAAGACGCGGCTAACCGCCATATTTCATCCATTTTGATGACACAATTAGAATCGATCGAAGGCGTGGGTAATATTAACGTCTGTCGTTTATTGACGTTGCCAGTAGTAAAAGAATTAGCCGCGTAGAATGTAGGGTTCTGCGCCGCTAATCATGAGATCATTAAAATTATTCAGTGATCTCAACACCTCCCCCTAAAAAACCTTGCTCCACAGGGAACTTGGCCTGCGCTTGTCGCAGGCCCTTTTTAATGATGCCAACAGCCAATTATTTATATAAACAGTAACCTGAGTGAATGAATGGATTGAGCGGCTAAGGCTTCTAATTCCGCTTGTAGCTCCTGATAAGTTTGCGCAGAGTCAGCACTTTTCTCAATGACTAAACACAGATCAAACAAGGCATGCAAACCTAAGCTGCCAGCTGAACCTTTCAATTTGTGTGCTAACGACTTAACGACCTGAGCCTGTTCCCTCGATTGACGAAACTCGTGTAGGTATTCATGCGTGCAATCGGCGAACAGCTCAATGATTTCATTCATCTTGTCACGCCCTAGCACTTCAATATCCGCGAGTAGGATCCGCTCGTCCATAATCGGACGAGCGGATTTTTGGCTATCCGAGGTTACATGCGTAGGCACAATCAACTCAACGGGTAAGGTATTGTGTTCAATACGTTGCTGGACAAGTTGTGCAAGATCTTCTTTGACTAAAGGTTTGGGCAAATAGCCATCAAAACCAGCCGCTAAATAGCTTTCCACCTCTTCATTAAACACATGAGCCGAAATAGCAATCATCGGTGTGGGGCGTAGATGCGAATACTGTTCACGTTCGATAAGTTTGAGCTGCGCCAACAGCTCAACACCATTAATGTCAGGTAGATTAATATCGAGCAGTGCGATATCAAACCTGTGTTCACTAAACAGAACCCGAGCTTCAGCGCCTGTTTTCGCGGTGAGCACATTATGACCGAAACTGGCCAAAAACCCTTCAGCAACCATGCAGTTGACAGGGTTATCCTCCACCAGCAAGGTGTTGGCCTCTCGCGTCGCGGCTATCGGCCTTTTAACCACTTCATTCACTGCCTCTCCTCGCTGTAAAGGAACAGTAAACTCAAAACGGCTTCCTTTGCCTAAATCTGATTCAAGCTTAAGCTCGCCGCCCATGGCTTCAACAAGCCGTTTGCTGATAGCCAAACCAAGCCCAGTACCACCTTTGTAACTTTGCTTACTGGAAGCTTGAGTAAACGCATCAAACAGCCTAATTTGATCCTGTTCACTGACTCCAACACCGGAATCCGACACTTCAAATGTCACTTGATTAGGCATTTCAGCATCAAGACTGACATAAATATCCACATAACCTTGATCGGTAAATTTGATGGCATTACCCACAAGGTTCGTCAGCACTTGACCTAAGCGAGTCATATCACCCACCCAAAAAGAAGCAACATCCAGTTCAATCTGCTTGGTAAATTCAAGCGACTTTTCTTCAGCACGTCCTTTCATCAGTTGGTAAACATCGTCCACCATTTGATGCAAATTAAAGTTGGCATTGCGAATTTCTAAGTGTCCGGCCTCAATTTTTGAATAATCCAGCACATCATTCAAAATGGACAACAAGGTGTGGCCGCTGCGGTTAATCACGTCCACATACTGGCGCTGTTGAACGGTTAATGACATCTCTTGTAATAAACGAGCCGTGCCTAATACGCCATTCATTGGTGTGCGGATTTCATGGCTCATGGTGGCCAAAAATGCCGATTTAGCACGGTTGGCTTGCTCGGCTAAGTTGCGAGCTTTGGCATGATTCAACACTTCCATATTGAGTTTCTCATTGGTGTGTTGTAATTGTTCTGTTCGCTCGGTAACCACTTCCTCTAAGTGCTCTTTGTGTTCTTGTAACGCCTCTCTCGCCTGCGCTTCACTTTCCGCAACCACTTTAAGAGACTGCGCGGTATTGCGAGCCGTGATGATCGCCTGCCCCATTTGCGCCAGTTCATCCTCTCCTTGGACTGCCACTTCCACCTGCAGTTGCCCTTTTGCGATGGATAACAGTGCCGATGAATATTCGGCTAAACGTTTTACCACCGACAGATAGACGACCTTCCACATAATGAAAGCTGCAATGAGAAGGCCAACCAAGGTTAATAAGGTCAATGTATACTGTGCCATGTTCAAGGTTGTAGAGAGCTGCGCAACAGCGTGAGTCGTTGTACGATTGGAGTCATCCACTAAGCGGCTGACGGTAGTATTGAGATCTGAAAACTGTACTAAGGTGTTTTGTGTGAGCGATTTCGCGACCTGTTCGTTATCATAACGTTGCTGCAAAACACTAAAAACCACTTTGCGCTTTTCTAACTCATTAAGCAGCTCTGTCATTTGCTTCGAACGCGTCGGGTCTTCTACCGCGCGTACTCTGCGCTGCATGATGGTGAGGTTATGCAAAAACTCTGTTTGGATTTGTTGGATTCGCTCAACATCGGTAACCGTGCGTGTCTCTTCGATGTGGCTGAGCATTTTGAACGCCAGCAAATGAAGCTCATGCAAGCGCTCTGAAAGATCGAGGTCCACTTCCACTAAAGCGTCTAACGCTTTGTACGCTTGTGACGTTTTATCGGCTTGTAACAAGTCATAAATGTGCGTCACATTCGCCACTGCGATGGTACTGGTATTGAGCACTTGAATGCGCGTCAGCTCTTCCAATTGCAGCGCCAGTTGTCGCATCTCTTCCACTCGAACACTTAAGTCATGTGCCAGATACAACTTACGCTCAACCGTAATACCAAGCTGAGCCAGTGTATCGATAACGCTTTGAACATCATTTTCTAGGCGCGTCAGCAGTTCTGAATCAAAAGAATCGGCTCCCAACTGCTTGATGTGATTAAGCAAAGATTGGAGCTGATCGAAAAGCGCTTTGCCATACTGCTGGCGCTCTTGCTCTGTTTTTGAGTTGGTTAACATTTGCACAGACGTAATGATTCGTGTGCTTAACTCCGACACTTGACGCGCTTCCAGCATCGAAGGAATGGCAGAATTCACCACATTACGTTCGGTTTTAGCCACCAGCGAAAAACCAAACACACCGATCAACGCCGATAACAAAACGAGCAGGGCCATTACCGAAAAGGACAACATTAATTTTCGGCCAATACTGGCTTTGGCTAACAACATGGCACCCAACCTCAAACATTACTTCTTAAGCAACACGGAATGGGCTATATTTTGCAGTGTTTACTCACGTTATGCCAACGAATAGCGAATGCAATTGATCTTAAACCTTATTTCCCCAACGCTTTTACTGCTGATTTTAAGCTTGATTAGCAGCACAACATTCGCCGAACCCCATAAGAAAGTCTGCGCTTTATACCCTCACCTCAAAGATTCCTATTGGTTATCAGTCAACTATGGAATGGTTGACGAGGCGAGAAAACAGAAGTTGAATTTACGCGTGTTAGAATCGGGTGGTTATCCTAATCATGAACGACAAAAAGAACAGCTTTCATTGTGCGTTCGTTGGGGCGCTGATGCGATCATTCTCGGTACTGTTGCGCCGGATCTTTACACAACGGACTTAAGCACATACGTCGCTTCTACGCCTGTGTTTGCAACGGTTAATCAGCTCATTCTCAATCAGCAGCAGGCTGCACGGCTACAAGGTCAAGTGGGTGTCGATTGGTATTGGATGGGATACTACGCGGGAAAATATCTTGCTGATAAGCACCCACAAGGCAGTGGGAAAACCAATATAGCTTTGCTACTTGGCCCGAAAACCAGTGGTGGTACTCAACCCGTTAGCCAAGGTTTTTATCGCGCAATACAAGACAGCGATATCAACGTAGTGGAAAGCCTATGGGCAGATAATGATAAAGAACTGCAGCGTAATTTAGTACAACAAGCGCTGGAGCGAGCTGACCTTCGCTATATTGTGGGCAGCGCCGTCGCGATTGAAGCGGCGATCAGCGAATTGAGAACCTCAGGGATGACAAACCACATCGGTTTGGTGGCAACCTATTTAAGTCATGGCGTCTACCGCGGGCTGCTGCGTGGCCGAGTCGAATTTGCGCCAACGGATAAAATGGTCGAGCAAGGCAGGCTTTCCATTCAACAAGCTGCGGCTTTTTTCAATCAGCAACCTTATGAAAAAAAAGCCGCACCGATTATCGAATCCTTAACGCCTATGTCACTCAATCCGCAGATAATTGCAGATTCGTTATCTCCATCTGAATATAGGCCGACTTTTAGCGTAAAAGAGATTGAATAAAAGTGGCGATTTCGCTATTTAACATACTGATTTGAATCATAGGAACTCTTCAATGCAAACAACGACTCGGACTATGCCTGCGCATAAGCATGTCGCTCTCGTCGCTCACGACAACTGCAAACCGGAACTACTTCGCTGGGTAAAAGAAAATAAAGAAAAACTACAGCGCCATTTTTTATACGCGACAGGAACCACTGGCAACATGCTCAGCAAAGAGACTGGCCTTGCTATAAAAAGCATGATCAGTGGTCCGATGGGTGGCGACCAACAAATTGGCGCGTTGATTTCTGAAGGTAAAATTGATGTGTTGATCTTCTTCTGGGACCCACTCAATGCCGTACCGCATGATCCCGATGTAAAAGCTCTGCTACGAATTGCCAGCGTTTGGAACATTCCAGTTGCCACAAACCGCGCCAGTGCTAAATTTTTGTTCTCTTCACAGTTGATAGAGCAAGAGGTCGATATCGAGATCCCTGATTACCAAGCTTATCTAGCTGAACGCATGTAACCTATAACCTTCACATACGCACAGAGACACACAGTCAAAATCCAAATCACCACATAAGACAACTTGATCGCCTGCGTGAACGCATCCCTTTTCAAAGGATGCGTTATTTTTGCTTCACCACTGGGTAATCCCCTGATAGCAATTCGCGAACAAAAACCGAGCCACTGCCCGAGTGCGTGATCCACACTTTTTCTTTAGCGCGGGTCATTGCAACGTAGAATAAACGGCGCTCTTCGGCATAGGGGAAATCATCATTCGATTGGCTCAATGCACTATCGATATGCAGCGCTTTCACTCGAGCCGGAAACTGCCCCTCATCAACACCGAGCACAATCACAAAATCGGCTTCTTTACCTTTACTGGCGTGACAAGTCATAAATTCTATATTGAGTGAGCGGTAATGCTTTTTCCAGTCCTTAAGCCGCTCTGGTTTATGATAATGGTTTCGTCCAAGCAATAGCACAGATTGTGTACCATTCGCTTGGCGATTGAGTTGATCTAAGATCTTTTCAATGTTGTTACTTGGTGCAATAAAAACTGATTTTTGCTTTTGCTGCTTGAAGCTGTTAAGTGTTTTTGGTAACTGATTCGGATTGGCTTGAATAAACTGGTTAGCCACCGCACCCAACTGATCATTAAAACGATAAGTCGTATCCAGATAATGAACCGTCGAGTGTGGGAAGCGCTCACTAAACCCAGTCGTAAGATCAACGTCAGAACCAGCAAATTGATAGATTGACTGCCAATCATCACCCACTGCAAATAAGTTACACGCTCCTGGCTGCTGCTCACACAAAGATTGGATCAACGCCAATCGCTGTGGTGAAATATCTTGGTATTCATCGATCATGATGAATTTCCAATTCGATTTAAATTTGCCCTTTTCAACGTATTCCGTTGCGCGGCTGATCATCATATTAAAATCGATTTGATTTTGCTCTTTGAGCATTTGTAACCAAGCTTGGTAACATGGCCAGCACAAAGAGAGCTCACTGTTCAGCCTTGAATAGTCTGGATGGTCAATCAAACGTTGTTGCAACTCCTTTTTCCCAAGACCAAGCATAGCCAGTTGCTCAAGCTGCTTTTCCAACCATGCAATCAGCTTTGGGTTTTCAACATGGCTGCCCAGTTCATCATCACCAGCTAAATAAGCAATTGGCCATTTAGATAAATGCTTCTGCCAACGCTTAAAATTGGTCGGCGTCATCCAATGTTTCTTCAACCAATCAATACACCATGCCAACTTTAAGTTACTGTCTAGAGCTACAGGCGAAATGATCGCTTCTCGCCCTTCGACCTCGTTTAAAATTTTCAGCCCTAACTGATGGAAGGTATTAACGCGAACGTGTTCCGCCGCCATGCCGATTTTGCTATCTAATCGCTGTTCCATCTCTTTCGACGCATCGCGACCAAAAGCCACCAGTAGAATTTCGTGGGCCTGTGCAAGGTGACTTTGGAGTAGATACGCAACACGCGCCGTCAAAACGCTGGTTTTGCCCGAACCTGCACCCGCTAGGATGAGGTTGTGATCATCATTGAGTAGCACTGCGTGTTGCTGCGACAAATTAAGTGGAGAACTTTCAACTTGAGAGAATAAGACTTCCCAGTTTTGACGTTCCAATTCAAGCCAGTGTTGATTTCGCTGGGCAAGGGACGCCGAGCGATCCGTAAGCCAAGGCGAGAGCTGAGCAATAGCATCAGGTAGCCGTTGACGTGCTTCGGCTAATTTCATGTCCATCGTCGAAAAATCAGCTTCCACTTGCAAAACCCAAACATCTAATAAGGAGTGTGGCAAAAAAGAGGGTAAACGCTTCAAGCGATTGAGCTCTTGCTCCCAGCGAGGCAGATACTGACTCAACTGCACACATTGACGATTGTGCCATTGTTGATAAGCCGCTACCGCCGTATGGGCAAACTGTCGGCATTCGGGCCAAGGCAAACCTTGCACCAACCATGATTGCTGAACGCCTTCATCTTCATGCGCAAAAAACTGCAATGCTCCCCAAAACAAACCACGCTTAACACGGACTTTACCGTTCCAAACCGTGAACGGGATCCGCTCTTCGCTGACAGCCGAGGAGATAATCAAACGCTGTTGGTCAAGTTCAACTTGGTTATATTCGTCTTGAATGAGAAATTGTGCAGGCTTATTTGCGCTCAGCTGCATGGTTTTATGCTCTTTTATAAGAATGTGAATATGATATACCAATCACAGTGGGCATTGAAAAATTAATGTCAAGATTACTGTTGTTGATTTTGTAATCAAGTAGACGTTTTTCTTTATCTTGATCAGAGTGTTAATCAACGCTTCTGTTACACTATGGTTTTCTTTTTGGATGTTGAAGTATCGTGCCGCTCTCTAGCAAAATTCGCCTTTATTGGGCGAATAAAACTGTCAATTACAGCATTCTCATTTTGATCACTCTATTAGGTGTGGTCATTCCTGCGTGGCACTACAACCTCAATACTTGGATTACGCCACTGATCCTTGGCGTGATTGCCGCAGCACTGGCTGAAAGTGATGATAGTTTCAGTGGACGGTTAAAATCCCTCACTCTGACATTTATCTGCTTTGCTATCGCTGCATTTTCTATCGAACTGCTTTTCCATACCCCGCCACTGTTTGCGATTGGGTTATTCATCTCCTCGTTTGGTTTTATCATTCTTGGCGCAATTGGCCCACGTTATGCCAGCATCGCCTTTGGCTCCTTACTTATCGCCATCTACACCATGTTGGGTGCACACCAAAGCGTGAATTTGTGGTTTCAACCCGTTTTGCTCCTGACGGGTGCCGCTTGGTATTACTTCATGTCGATGATTTGGCATATGTTTTGGCCAATGCAACCAGTACAGCAAAGCTTAGCGAATGTTTTTTTGCAATTGGCCAATTATCTTGAGTCCAAAAGCCATCTCTTCCATCCCGTATCGAACTTAGTCCCTCACCCATATCGAATTACTGAAGCCAATTTAAACGCGGCAACGGTTACCGCACTCAATCAATGTAAAGCCACTTTGTTGAGTCGTTCAAAAAGAGGCCATATTGATGGTGCCAGTGACCGATTTCTCAACATCTATTTTATGGCACAAGATATCCATGAACGTGTCAATTCAAGTCATTATCGCTATCAAGAGCTTGCCGAACACTTTGGCCGCTCAGATGTGCTGTTTCGCTTTAAACATTTATTAGAAACACAGGCTAAAGCCTGCCGTGAAATAGCCCAATCGATTCAGTTAGGGCGAAGCTATCAGCACCATTCAGAGTCAATCATGGCTCTGGATGAATTGCAAAGCTCATTAAACTACCTACAAGAACAACAACGCCCTGACTGGCGAATGCTACTAGCGCAATTAGGTTATCTTTTCAATAACTTAGCAACAGTAGAAAAGCAACTCAATAACGTTAACAACCCTGATGCTAACAAGCTCGAAGAGGGTATGTTGTATGATACAGAAGCCCACACTCTTAAAGCCATGTGGTTACGGGTGAAGGCAAATCTGCATAAAGATTCCATGCTATTTCGTCATGCGCTGCGTATGTCTATCGCACTCACTATCGGTTACGGAATCATCCAAGGTTTTGGTATTGAACGAGGCTATTGGATTTTACTCACGACACTGTTTGTTTGTCAGCCAAACTACTCAGCCACTCGGCAAAAACTGACGGCCCGAATCATTGGCACGTTATCGGGGCTGTTTTTAGGCGTGCTGCTATTAACCTTGTTCCCATCGCCAGAAAGCCAATTGGTCTTTATCGTACTATCAGGTGTGATGTTTTTCGCCTTTAGATTAAACAACTACGGCTATGCGACTGGCTTTATTACTCTTTTAGTGCTGTTTTGCTTTAATCAATTGGGTGAAGGTTACGCCGTGGTACTGCCTCGGCTTGCCGATACTCTGATTGGCTGCGCATTGGCCGTCGCAGCGGTAGTGCTGATCCTCCCTGACTGGCAATCAAAACGATTACATAAAGTCATGGCGGATGCGATCGATGCCAACAAAGCCTATTTGGGACAGATTATTGGTCAGTACCGCATCGGTAAAAAAGACAACTTGAGCTATCGCATCTCACGGCGCAATGCCCACAACCAAGACGCAAATTTAACCGCAGCGATCAGTAATATGCTGGCAGAACCGGGGAAATATCGCGCGGCAATCGATGAAAGTTTCCGTTTTCTGACACTGAACCATGCACTGCTCAGCTATATCTCTGCTCTTGGAGCCCATCGGACACGCATCGAAGATGAAGCAACGCACCAACTGGTACTTGAAACTCACCGAGTGATCCACCAACACCTAGAGGTGTTGCACAAACAACTTTATGAACATTGTGATGAATGCGATACCAGCGACATTGACGATGCAGGCTTAGAGAAACGCTTAGCCGAATGGCGTGAAGAAGATGAAAGCTCGGTAAGAATGGTCTTACAACAGCTGCACCTTATTTATCGCATGCTACCTGAGCTTCACTCTCTCGCCAGTAAGTTTGCCGTCCGTGTAAACTAGCAATTGTCGTAATAATGAGAGCGGCTCAATTTCGGGCGGCTCTCACCTTTCTCTTGTTATAACTTGACATTTTTCGGACAAAAAATCGCCACGTCGAGAATAATCTCAGATTAAGTATTTTCTTACAGGTGTAAGGCCATGAAAGGACATCAAACTTACCGCGGTGAGAAGGCAGCGCATTTTTTACTGAGGCATGAGTCGATGACGCATAATCAATTTGAGTCTTTAAAATCACAATTACAGCATTTAACACCTCAACAACTGCGTTTATTACAAGGCGAGATAAAGCACTCTTTGGAAAATGAATCGAATAATTTACTCACTGATGATGAGCTGAATGTGCTTTCGAGCCTCTTTTCCTAGTCACGAATTTCTTCTTGTGCAAAAAGTAAACGGAGCCTAAACTTTAGACATCGACGAGGGTAAGCTTATGTCTATATCTGGTGTTCATTCTGGCTATCAACTGATCAATCAGTCAAATAAAATGGCTGAGGATGCGGCTCGTGAGCTCAATATGGAAAAAGACATCTCTCCTGTTGATAAAGCGGACAAAGCGCTTGCTTTTAATAAAGTTGAGTTTGATAAAGTTGTTGCTAAAGCTGAAGAAAAACCTGAAGAAATTGATAGCCTACTAAAATTGAACCAAGCTACACAATACAACCGCATTGGCACCAATATTATCCAACGAGATCAAGACATGCTGGGTTCAATATTGGATATCCAAGCCTAACTCTTCACACAACTTGCAACACAAGCAAATATTGTGTTTATGTGCATGGTTAGTACAATGCCCGCAAATTCTTTACCATGATTCGCTATGCCTAAGCTAAACCTGCATCGAAGAGATTATGTTTCTATTTTGGGTGGTGATATATCAGCCCAGCAGCTAGAGCAAATACTCCAACCCAAACTCACTTCTCCAACGCTCAAATTAACACCAAGTCCGTATTTAACCGCAAAAAATGTAGAACGCCGTTGGCAAGTACTTAATACGCGAACGAGCAAAAGTGCGCTTTTAGATGACTCAACAGAGCAAGATATGCTCAGCTACCACAAAAATATTGAGCATTTTATTGGCACAGTCAAAGTTCCAGTTGGGATCGCAGGGCCATTACGAGTCAACGGACTGTTTGCCAAAGGTGATTATCTCGTCCCGCTAGCTACAACCGAAGCCGCTTTGGTTGCCTCTTATCATCGTGGTGCAAAACTGCTTACTGCGGCAGGAGGTGCAAGCGCCATGTTGTTAAATGAAGGCGTTACTCGCACGCCAGGCTTTGCATTTTATAACTTAATCGAAGCTGGGCAGTTTGTGGCGTGGATAGTGACTCAATATGACCACTTTAAACAAGTTGCAGAAAACACGACAGCACACGGAAAACTGTCAGACATTAATGTCAATATTGAAGGGAACCATGTCTACCTCGTGTTTGAGTTTTTAACCGGCGATGCATCAGGGCAAAACATGGTCACTATTGCCACCAATGCCGTGTTCCAAACCATTCTGGCGAATACTCCTGTGCAGCCTGAATACGCATTCCTTGATGGCAACCTATCGGGTGATAAAAAAGCCACTAGCCAAACACTGCGTAGTGTGAGAGGAAAAAAAGTGACTGCCGAGGTGCATTTATCTGCCGAACTCATCCATAAACATCTGCATACGACGCCACAGTCTATGATGCAATTTGGCCAAATGACGACTGTTGGTGGAGCATTAAGCGGCGCGATAGGCATTAACGCGCATTACGCTAATGCACTCGCTGCTTTGTATATTGCCTGTGGGCAAGACGCCGCTTGCGTTGCTGAATCGGCAATTGGTATGACACGCATGGAAGTGGACAAAAATGGTGGTTTGTACGCCAGTGTAACCTTACCCAATTTAATGTTAGGGACCGTTGGTGGCGGTACAGGGTTACCGAGTCAAAAAGCATGTTTGGATATTCTCGGTCTGCACGGTACTGGTCATTCGCAAGCGTTAGCCGAAGTGGCAGCATCACTCTGTCTGGCTGGTGAACTTTCTATTGTCGGTGCGTTCTGCGCTGGCCATTTTTCACGCGCCCATCGCAAACTCGCTCGTTAAGGTATTGCCTCTCACAATAAAAAAGGCGCTACGTATTCACGTAACGCCTTTTTTATTGGTTAAGTGAGCATATGCATTAGAAAATAATGATCGAGATCAAAATAAAAAAACAAAAAACTAACTATTTCGACTAAAAAATGGTCTCATACGAACATTACAGAACAAAAACGAAATAGGTACGCTCAATGAACAACCATTCTGTTTGCAACTCGATTGAAGCCGAAAACAATGTGCTCGACATTATTGTTGTCGGTGGCGGTATCAATGGGGCAGGCATCGCCGTAGATGCTGCTGGCCGCGGGCTGAAAGTTGGCCTGTATGAAGAAAAAGACTTTGCTAGCGCTACCTCTTCTGCGAGCTCAAAATTAATTCATGGTGGGTTGAGATACCTAGAACATTATGAATTTCGTTTAGTCGGTGAGTCATTGGCTGAACGCGAAGTGCTGTTGCGCAAAGCGCCTCACATTGCAAAACCAATGCGATTTCGTCTACCACACCGCCCTTTTCTAAGACCTGCTTGGATGATTCGTGCCGGACTTTTTCTTTATGACCATTTAGGCAAACGAACCTCACTACCTGCCAGCAAAAAAATAGCCCTTAACGCGGGTGTGGTGACTAAAAATGAGATGAAAATGGGTTTCGAATACTCAGACTGCTGGGTCGATGATGCTCGTTTAGTGATACTGAATGCGATGCAAGCACGTGAACTCGGTTCCGAAGTAAAAAACTATTGCCGCGTTGAATCAGCTCGTCGTGTTGACGAGTTATGGCATGTGACTTTGTTTGATGAAAAAACACAAACTCGTTTTACTCGCCGCAGTCACGCGCTTGTCAACGCAACAGGTCCTTGGGTTAAACAGTTCATTGATGAGCAGATTGAAATTACTTCTCCCTACGGTATCCGGCTTATCAAAGGATCACATATTATCGTGCCGAAAATTCACGATGAAGAGCAGGCGTATATTTTACAAAACGAAGATAAACGGATCGTCTTTGTGATCCCCTATCTTGATCACTATTCAATGATAGGCACCACCGATGTTGAATACCGAGGTGATCCTCGTCAAGTGAAAATTAGCGTCGAAGAAAAACAGTACTTATTGGATGTTGTGAATAAGCACTTTATCCATCAGGTCACATTAGATGATATTGTGGCTGACTTCAGCGGTGTACGCCCGCTATGTGATGACGAGTCTGACTCACCACAAGCCATTACTCGGGACTATACACTCTCATTGGATCAACAAGCTGATAATGCGCCACTACTTTCTATTTTTGGTGGAAAGTTAACCACTTATCGCAAGTTATCTGAATCTGCTATGGGTCAATTAAAACCATTTTTTAATCAAATGTCTGACAGTTGGACCGCAAACAAACCACTGCCTGGTGGAGAAGCCTTTTATCCAGCACAGCTCAAACAGCAGCTTGAGCAGCGCTTCCCAGATCTTGATAAAGCGACCATTAACCGCTGGATCACTAATTATGGTAGCCGAGCTTCGGTGATGCTCGATAATGTTCAAAGTAGTGCTGATCTGGGTAAACATTTTGCGTTTGGGCTCTATCAATGCGAAGTCGATTATCTCTTACATTATGAATTTGCTTCTTCATGTGAAGATATCCTATGGCGCAGAAGTAAACTCGGCTTAACATTTAACACTGAACAAATTGATCAGTTAAATGATTATATCGACCAATCATCAACTTGCGAATGTCAACGCATCAGTGCTTAACACAAGATGTAGCCACTAGAATTAAACTTGAGAAAAGCTCTTAGAAACATGATCTTCTGAGAGTTTTTTACTTTTTCTTAGTAGGTGACGTAAAAATCACGGGGTATAGTAAAGCTATATTTCCGTAACGACGATGCCACTCAATGCCAATTCCGAATACTAACAGCGACGATCTCATCAAACTCCTTAAGCCATGCATGAAAATCCTCGTCACTATTGAATTCGGACCTGAGGATTCTTACAGCTTTTCAACGACAATTGTCGGATGCAAACGTGAAAGATATGTACTGATCGATATGCCCGTTAAAGCTCGTGAAGACTTGGTGATGCGAAAAATAGTTAATATCCAAATCATTTTGCGTGGGATTTGTGACACTGAATTAGGTCATATACTCGCGTTCAAAACCTCGATTATTCGTAGTATCTCTAAACCGTTCGGATTACTGTTTATCAAGTTTCCTAAGCACTTTGTGACCAAACCAATCCGTGAGCACGAGCGCTATAAACTCTCTTTGCCAGCCGTTATGCATGAAGGAGAGCATCAATTTAAAGGGAAATTGATCGACTTTTCTATTTCTGGCTGCGCGCTATTTATTCCTGGCTTGCACCATTTAGAAAAAGATATGTTCATTGAGATAAAGTCCACACTCTCCCCACTTCTACCACAAGATCTCGCTTGCCAAATCGTCAGTGTGCGTCAACAAGGTAAAGGAATGTTAGTAGGCGTTAAATTTCTTGAATCAATTGCAATGACAGCTGCATTGAAAAAAGAAATATTAGAACGCGCTTTTATGGCTGGTAGCGTATAAGAATGTTACGCAGTGCTTTATTTCTGCCGTTTTTGGAAGTGACAAAAAGCCTCATGCAATGCTTTCTCTTTGATAGGTTTAACTATCACATACTCTGCACCTGCGGCCATAAATGCTTCGTTAGTCGATTGCATACCATCAGCTGTACACGCATAAATAGGTACATCCATCATCAACTCATGTTTGATCAAATGTGTTGTTTCAACCCCACCTAAGTAAGGCAGTTGGTTATCCATTAAGATAAGATCCACTGGATGATCTTTCACATAATCAATCGCCTGTAGACCATCCTCTACTCTTGTCACTTCCATACCGTATTTTTTGCAAAATGCTTGAGCAATAAAAGCGTTGGTATGATTATCTTCGACTAGCAACACTTTGATTGGTTTTTCAAACATTTCATGTGGCGGCGCGCGCTCATAAGATGGTATATCCTTCCCGCAGTCACTGACGACAACCAGCGGGAGTTCAACAGAAAATGTAGTACCTACTCCAAATTGGCTTTTCACGTTTACGGCACCACCAAGCATCTCAATTAAGCTTTTGACAATCGCAAGCCCCAAACCACTACCGCCGTATTCTCGTGTGGTGTTTGATTCTACTTGAGTAAAAGGCTCAAAAATAAGCGCGAGATCTTGCTCTCTGATGCCAATACCTGTATCACTAATCGAAATAAACAATTGGTGGTTATTCTTTTGCTGGAACTCAATGCTAATCAACCCATTATGGGTAAACTTAGTCGCATTATTTAATAAATTAAACAGAATTTGGTTCAGGCGGACTTGATCGCTATGGATCATCATATCAGGCGGAATATTGCTCTTTAGGCTGAACTCAATCTCTTTTTCGGCACATAATGGCCGATAGATACTTTCCACGGCAGAGATGACCTCAACCAGCTTAAAGTCAGACTCTTGAATTCTAAACTGTCCCTGCTCTATCTTTGAAAAATCAAGGATATCATTCAGCACCGCCAATAAATGTTCACCACTGCTGCATAACACATTCACTTGTTCAAGTTGCTCATGGTCACTGATTTCACGCTTAAGTAATTGAGAAACCCCTAAAATTCCATTCAATGGTGTTCTCAGCTCATGGCTCATTTTTGCAAGAAATTCAGCACGAATACGCGCCGACTCTTCCGCTTCTTGCCTTGCGAGTCGGCTCTGTTTGGCCGCCTCAGCGATTGTCGTAATATCTTGTCCTTGAGTGATGATTGACTCAATTCTCTGCTCAAAAATAATGGGCGATAAATTCCAGCGAAAAACCTTGTTGCCAACTTCAACGTTTATCTCTCGGAACGTTTCTTGTTCAAGCGCAAGGCGTATCTTTGGCTGCAGTTCTTGCTTTAATGCATCAAGAATGCACTGCTGTTGATCATTGCGACGCATGAAATATTTCTTTGCTGATGGGTTCATTTTGATGATATCACCGTCGATACTCCATACTATGATGGGCGAAAGTGAAAAATTGAACAGATCTTCAAATTGTTTTTCTTGCTCAGATAAACGTTGAAATGTGTGTTCTAGCGTTCTGCCGAAGTGATCAAATTCATAGATTTTAGAACCAGAAAAAAGCTCATAACTCCCAGCTTCTGCAGCTTTGTGGGTGTAATTCATCAAGCTACTGATTTCATTTTTGACACGCTGCTGTAACCACCAACGAGTCAAAATAGAGACTATTACCATCGCAAAAAGGGCAAAAATCATCCAAAAAAAATAATTTTCACGTAATTGCAATACGTTCTCATTGCTCTGCACACTGAGGACGTTAATATAAATTGGTACGCCTTCTATGGTTAACGCGGTACGGCTTACCATGTAATCGGCAAAACTATAGGCGTCAAAATTATCTTCTAAAACATCACGTTCCGTGTAGGTCTCATCACCATTAATTGTTGAGGCTAAGACCTTTTCACCCGTCGTCATCACGAGATTTTCTGAGTTACTCCCTTCACGTAATGTTTCTGCCAGCACGTAATTGTTGTTAAGTACGGTAGCAAGATGCAAAAAACCAATCACCTCTCCGGACTGCGAGTCAATAACGGGAGTACGTCTGACCATTAGGTAGGCATAGCCCAATTGAGAGGGCGATTTGATCATATGCCAGTTATTACTTAACGCGACTTTACGAGACATGTTTACCAGCTCGTTTTGTTCAATACCATAAAACTGAGCATTGCCATCTTCCCACATCAGGCTATCAGAATCAGAAATGAAACGAATGTCAGGTGTGTTGGCTACTTCTAGCTGGTCAACTCCAAAAAAGAACTGATCAATGCTGTCATTATCGCCCTTACGAATTGCTTTAACTAAACCTGCATTTTTTGCGCTGCTATCTTGGTTTATCTGCAGTAATGAAAGACGGAAGTTAAAGAGGTTCTGGATGAGACTAGAGGTTTGAGAAGCCGTACGTTGTACTTCTTGAGCAATGATTTTGCTACTGATCTGATAACTTTGAAATAAAACGCTGAGCGTCAATGCGCCAATCACCGCAATCATTGATTTGGTGATCACGGTAGCTATCTTTTGTTTTTTCTTGACGGTGCTTGACCTTAAACTCATTAATGACTCGATATATCAATGGTCAGAGTAACGAAATGCTCGTTTTTTGAGCTTTTCAATATCCGCTGAAGAGACCTCTTTGGTTACCAACTCAAAATCACCTGAGTAAACCGTAGGTACCGGCTTTCCTTCAAGATCCCACTTAATGGCTTCCGCCATAGCAACACCGGCATCATCATTGACACGCATGATAGTCACATCAAGTGTGCTATTTTGCAGCGCGTCCAATTCAGCCTCACCACCGCCCCAGCCGTTTAACGTAATATCTTCTCTATTTTGCTGCTGCAACGCATCCATGGCACCGAGAGCAACATCAGTAGAGCATGCGTAAATAAAATTAATATCTGGTGTTTGTTTAAGAATACGCAAAGTTGCATCAAATGCACTATCTCGTGTCGCTTTTGTATAAAACGAAGAGGCCAAGTGATATTTGCGGTCTCGACTCATTTCTTGGATAAAACTATCGCCGCGTGCATCGCTAACATAGCCTTCAGAATAATAGAGTACGGAATAAGCACTATTCTTTGGCGCCGACTTTTTGTAGTAATCCACCAGTTTCATTGTGCCAATTTCATGATCAAACCCCACGTACATAAAAGGCTGGCGATCCCCCCAACTTTTTACTGGCGTAGTGATATTTTGCAGAATAATTTTGGTTTGATTTGAACTTAACAACTGCTCGATAAATTTACGGTGGCGGATGGTATCAAGCGTAAACACCAAGTAATCGGATTTGTTTCTGATCGCTTCCATCAACGATAAACTTTGTTGGCGAATATCGACATTCGGACGAGTGAAGACTTGGTTAATTTGGTATCTAATCCCAAGTTCGTCTAAACGCATCTCAAAGGCTTTGATATTGCGCGCCCAATAATCGGAAACTTGTTGACCTGGATAAACAACAGAAATATGAATAGGTTTATCTTGCTCTATTGAGAGTACAGCGGGAGGTTGACGCACTGCCTGTATCATCTGGTCGGTAAGAGCCTGTTGCGCAGGATTAAGATCTAAAAACTCTTGATATCGCCAATAGCCATTTAAAACTTGCGCTGCAGCCTGAGTGGAGGCTGCCAAACTGACACTGAACACAAATGAAAGGAGCAGGATTTTTCTCATGGCATTCTCATTACACTAACTTCTGGATTTAATGACACACAATGGCTGATTTCGCACTCATCATATTCTCGGACTACCCAATGAAGGATCAAACAAGTAGCCCGTATATCATCTTGATTATTAAGTATGTTCCTCATAAATGATAGTGCAAACCACTAAAAAAGCTGACTTGCACTCATAACCGCTCATTTACTAAACAAAAGTATCAGAATGCTTTCCTATACTTAAAAGGTGAAAGCTAAATTTCCAGAAATGCCAAATTGATTATCTCCAGCATAGTTTCCTGCAAGATCGAAACTGACAAGATCTCCGGGGCTGATGCCAATGCCAAACGTCACGGCGTTGTCCAAAGTGTCTTCTAAATCGATTTCATAACCCGCACGAAGCTGTGCCCATCCCCAAGCATTACCTTCTAAGCCAAAGCGTAGGTATTGTGTATCATCTTTTTGGTCTTGGAAACGACTCTGCTTTGTTGCATCTAAATCGATTGCAGCAGTGAAAAACTCAGTGACATATCCACCCGAGATTGTGACTTGCGTATCCAAATCATATGAGCTTAAACCATCAATGGTTTTTAATTCTTGAGCAAAAAGATCCTTTACCGCAACACCCACTCGAAAATCGTTAATTAACCATACAGCCCCTAAATCAAGATTGAAGGCATTATCGTTCGTTTCGCTTTTGTCATAATCAGCAAGATCGAATTCTTTTACCGAAACATTTTGCTTATAGGTTCTTAATTGTTGAATTTTAGGCGTAATGCCAAATGAAAATTGTTGGCCACGAATGTTGTATATTTTGGCCAGTGCTAGGCCAAATTCTGAGTAACCAAATGCAATCAGATCAACGGTTGAATTTTTATAACGATTCTCAACGTCGGTGCCGCTACTGCCTGTATTTGCCGCAATATCAGAACGCGCAATCACCTCCGCGTACCCACGCGCAAAAATATTAAGTGAAACTAGATCGAGAGGAATTGCTATCGCCATACCAATGCCCGCCGATGCAGCAAGAGGCTTGTCATCGGCAAGCTGGTCTAAATACTGATTGAGTTTATCAATATCACTTTGACTGGGTGTACCGGAATTTTCAAACGCTTTGATGCTATCTTGAAGGTCATCAATGGATTTTAGGCTTTTGTCTGGGTCTCTAGCCGCACCACCTATCGCAGGGAAAAGCACGCCAAACGTGTCATTATTCCGATACACGGCCACCAAAGCAGGATTATAGAATGGGGCTAGCAGATAATCGGCCGTTGTTACGCCAGTATTCCCCATTCCATTACCACGTGCGTCAGCTATCGTGTTCGCCGCTTGTGCAGAAGCACAAGCCAACAATAGCAACGATACCACTGACCATTTGTTGTAACTGTCCATATTGCAACCAACCTTGTTGTTATTATTCCCTAAACAAGGTTAATACAATTTTTTACATTGCACATGAAATTGGCGAATAATGCCGCTGACCAAACCTAATCGTCACTAAAATCATCCATACCACTAACAGAGAAATGAACATTCTCTTGCCCTGCCACCAACTGTTCTTTTTGCAATTTGGTCAGTTTTTTAATCGCTAGCTCAGTTTTTAAAGCGAGGCTTTTACCGCCTTCTACACGTTGAGACCAAACCAATAACAACGGTCCTTTACCTCGTAACGCTTTTGCACCCTTCCCTGTTTGGTGTTGTACAAAGCGTCGTTCAACATCCGTTGTAATACCGCAATACAGTGCTTGATGGCGGGTTCGAACCAAATAAACCCACCAGTCCGGGCTATCTTTGTGGGGAACCTTATTCACTTACAGTAAGCTTTCCACCAAAGCGCGTAACTCGGCGACTTCATTTTTTAGTGCGTGAACCTCATGTTCAAGCTGATCAATACGAGCAGTCGCCCCACCTTCCGGAGCATGAGCAAAGGTTTGCTCTAAACTTTCAACGTCAACCTCTCCAGAAAAGAGATGTTGATAACGCGACTCTCGCTTACCCGGTTCACGCGGCAGCTTCACCACCAGCGGGCCTGATTCACGGTTGGCTAAACCGTCTAGAATAGTTTCGACTTCTTTTACATCGGTAAAACTGCATAATCGGTTAGTGCGAGTACGCAACTCTCCCGGCGTTTGTGGCCCACGCAGCAGCATGCAGCACACCAAACCAAGCTCTTGATTTGACAGCTTTAAATCGCCAAATTCGGTGTTGCAGAAACGGTGCTGATATTTGCTCACTCGGCTATTAAAACCACTTTCATCACTCATCAGGTGACGAGCGATCAAGCCCTCAGCGGCATCTTGAACCTCAGCTTCGGTTAATGACAGCACTGGCTCACGGTTACTTTTTTGGTTACATGCGGTGGTCAAGCTGTTGAGCGTTAATGGGTAGTAATCAGGCGTGGTCACTTCTTTTTCAATTAAGCAGCCAATAATTCGTGCTTCTAGGGGAGAGAGCTCAATGTTCATTATAATTTCCTTTTTTCTAAGCGGAGTTTCCTAATCGAGGCCACAATCGATGTTGCATTAGTGTTCTAACAACAGTGAAATTCGGATGATTTTCCCATTGCTATCAATCATCACAATCTTTGCACGGTTTAACTCTAACTCGGTCATCTCCAGCTTCTCACGTTCGCTAATATAAGCTTCACGCAATTTAACACTGTGATGCAGTTCAGCGTTTGCAGGTACATCCTTTCTTTTAGGTACTAAAATTTCTGAAAGTTGCATCTCTAAATACCATAAGATAGCGATTTGAAAGGTACATGATATAGCGCCTATCCGTACCAATACAATCACTCATGACTAGAGTGATTATTTCTTAATCAAGAGTGAGTCAGGATTGATCTAAAGGCTGTTATGAATCAGCTCGATATGATTTAATCAATGGCATTGACATTCAAGTTGGGAAAAGGAACCTATGAGTATCGTATTTGAAATTGTTAACCAAGCTCGCCGTAAAAATAAACTGAAACGTGAACTGCTAGATAACGAGAAAAAAGTTCGTGATAACCGTAAAAGAGTTGAATTGCTTGAAAACTTACTCGATTACATGAAACCGGATATGACCCACGAAGAAGTCATGGCGATCATCAATAACATGAAAGCCGATTACGAAGATCGCGTCGATGATCACATCATCAAAAGCGCAGAAATTTCAAAAGAGCGCCGTGATATTAGCCGTCGTATTCGCGAGCTGACCGATAAAGATAAACAAATGACTCAAGGCAAAAAGTAAAATTGATGCCGACCATCTTCGAAACCCGTCTTAAGACGGGTTTTTTTATGGCCAAAACATTCACAAAACAAATCAATATTTCTATCAACAAAAAGTGCGATAAATTTTATGTGATAGACATTAAACGTTTGCGTAATCGCTAACCTTCACCGAACCTAGTTTTGAGTCTTTTATCACATATTAGCTATTGTTATATTTATACACAGTAAATCAATTATGACCATTCGAGGCACGGAGCTTCCTCACTTATCTCACGGCGAGAAGATTGGTACCGACATCGTTCGGCATATATTAAGAGGGTCAAATTATGGAAATGAATGTGGTTGAAATTTTGGGCTATGCAGCTTCGATCATGGTGGCAATCTCGCTGACAATGAAAGATATCGTTAAACTGCGTATTCTTAATTTTGTTGGTTGTGCACTGTTTACCGCTTACGGACTAATGATTGATTCATGGCCTGTAGTGCTCACCAACGGTTTTATCGCCTGCGTAAATATCTACTTTTTAGCAAAGATGCAACGAGAAAAAAAAACGGCTGACGCCAAAAGCGCTGCATGATAAACCCAAAATAATAAAAATTGACGTGTAAAAAAATGCTCTGCCACGATGACAGAGCATTTTTTATCGATAAATCAGAGAGCAAAAACATAAATAGCCAAGCAAAAAGCCTCTAGCAGGGGGATACATAGAGGCCATAAGGCTAAGTATTACTCTTCGTCATCGTGCATAGTTGCCCAAGCTTGAGCACATTTCACCGCACGTTTCCAACCTTTATAGCGACGATCGCGCTTCTCTTCATCTTGATGAGGAACGAATGTTTTATCGATCACGGCTTTATCAGCAAGCTCATCCAAGCTTCCCCAAAAGCCAACCGCAAGACCAGCTAAATAGGCTGCTCCTAGCGCGGTCACTTCCGTCACTTTAGGACGGTGTACTTCGGTATCAAGCACATCTGATTGGAATTGCATTAAGAAATTATTGGCTACCGCGCCACCGTCTACGCGTAATGCTGACAGTTTGATGCCAGAATCAGCTTGCATTGCATCAAGTACATCACGTGTTTGGTAAGCGACACTTTCCAAGGTCGCACGAATAATATGGTTCGAATTCACGCCACGCGTTAAACCAACAATCGTACCACGGGCATAAGCATCCCAATACGGCGCGCCTAAACCAGTAAACGCTGGCACAACATAAACGCCGTTGGCCGTATCAACTTTCGTAGCGAAATATTCTGAGTCATGCGCATCTGAAATCAGTTTCAATTCATCACGCAACCATTGAATCGATGCACCGCCCATAAAGACTGCACCTTCAAGCGCGTAGTAAGGTTCACCAGCAGGGCCACAAGCTAGAGTTGTTAGCAAGCCATTATGTGAGGTGACTTTCTCTTTACCTGTGTTCATCAATAAGAAACAACCAGTGCCGTAAGTATTTTTTGCTTGGCCCGCCTCAACACACATCTGCCCATAAAGCGCAGCTTGCTGGTCACCCGCAATTCCAGCAATAGGAATACGTGTCCCGCCTTTACCACCAATGTTGGTTTGGCCGTAAACTTCGGAAGATTTCTTCACTTCAGGCATCATAGACAAAGGAATATCAAACTCTTTTAGGATTTTCTCATCCCAATGCAAGTTGTTGATATTGAAAAGCATAGTGCGAGAGGCATTGGTATAATCCGTAACGTGAACACGGCCTTGTGTCATGTTCCAAACGAGCCACGAGTCAATTGTACCAAATAGCAGTTTTCCAGCCTCGGCATCTTCACGAGCCCCTTCGACATTATCCAAAATCCATTTGATTTTGGTGCCAGAGAAGTAAGGGTCAAGCACTAGGCCTGTATTCTCGCGAATGTACTCTTCTAGCCCTGGGCGTGCTTTCAATTCTTCACAAATGGATGCGGTACGTCGACATTGCCATACAATCGCGTTGTAGACTGGTTTACCCGTTTCTTTGTTCCACACCACCGTAGTTTCACGTTGGTTGGTAATACCAATCGCCGCAATTTCATCACTGCGAATACCAGCTTTGCCAAGTGCTTCTACTAGCGTCGAACTTTGCGTCGCATAAATTTCCAGTGGATCATGTTCAACCCAGCCAGCTTGAGGGTAGATCTGGGTAAATTCACGCTGAGAAACACTGACAATGTTAGCATCATGATCTAACACTACAGCACGTGAGCTTGTTGTTCCTTGGTCAAGGGCAACAATATATTTCTGCTCAGTCATGGTCTTTTCCTTATCTTTCACGTTAATCGTTTTATGAAGTGTTATCGTTATTTTAGACGTGAGCTTGCTCACTTTCTTCTACGTCATCACACTGGTTTGGAATGGTGCAGCCTACGCCGACAGTGGGTAAGTACGCGCCAATAAATTTAGGGTAAGCCCATGCCCCAAAACAGGCACCAGCAATAGGAGCAATGATAGGTACGATGAAGTATGGGATATCTTTTGCACCTGTTAGTGCGTAGTCCCAGCCAGCTAAGTAGGCAAACAATTTAGGGCCAAAATCACGTGCAGGGTTCATCGCAAAACCAGTCAATGGGCCAAGTGAACCACCGATAACCGCAATCAGAATACCAATCAGCAATGGGTTCATTGCATTGCGATGTGCGCCGTTATTTTCATCACCTAGTGCCA
Source organism: Vibrio sp. B7 (assembly GCF_963888765.1). Classification (NCBI taxonomy): domain Bacteria; kingdom Pseudomonadati; phylum Pseudomonadota; class Gammaproteobacteria; order Vibrionales; family Vibrionaceae; genus Vibrio; species Vibrio sp. B7. The sequence continues at coordinate 105,952 of NZ_CAWPKR010000036.1, read as the reverse complement.
AAATAGCGAACATTAGTACTGCTGTGATGACAAATTCGACCGCCAATGCACCAACAAATGATAATGAAGCATTAGGGTAGGTAGAAAAAATACCCGCTGTGGCTAACGCTTCTTGACTGCTGCGTACAAAATTGTGTGCGATTTCATAATCAGTAAAAAGGTTGCTGTACAAGCCGTAAACCAGAGCAGCAGAGCAGAATGCACCGAGCATTTGCGCCGCAATATAGGGAAGTACTTTTGCTTTGTTGAAGCCGTGGAAGGCGGCCAGTGCAATGGTCACCGCCGGATTAATGTGAGCTCCAGAAACACCCGCAGTGCAATAGATGGCAATTGCCACACCTAAGCCCCACATGATGCTGATTTCCCACTGACCAAATTGTGCGCCAGTAAGAACTAAGGCAGCAACACAGCCTACACCGAAAAAAATCAGCAATCCGGTGCCGATAAACTCCGCGATACACTCTCCGAGAAGAGTATGTTGTTTTGTTCGAGTCATAGTAAGTGTCCTTGTTTATTTTTTGTGTACACAATGTTTGTGTGTGGCAAATTTTGCACATTTTTCTTCCCACGAAAATTAAAAAACAGCATTTATGAGCGTTCGAACACAATTTTGTTACTTGCAATATCGTTTTTTGTTAATTAACTCATTATTTTGATCTTCTGCTCATTAACGCAGAGCTTAACAAATGATAGGAAACTAAGGGTGTCTCTATAAACAACGACATAATCAAGTGCAATAACGGATAGAGATATGATTTCATACTGCCAAGAGAGGCATGATGATGAAGTCATCGGATCAGCTCGTAAGCGCATTTGTTCTCTAAAATCCACTCCAGTTGTTAAATTAACCCAACCTAAATTGTTAAACCGTTCATCATTTTGATATGAAATAACATACAAAGATGAAATTACCGCCAAAATGAAACACAATTTCGCTCATTCGCGCTTTTGTGAGCAATATATCGAACATTTTCTATTGAAAATGCCACACTAAATATAAGTTTTTCATCGAATAAGGTTTCACCATGACCACAACCACACGATTTGAAACCGATGTTGTTATCATTGGTGGCGGAGCAACCGGTACTGGGATCATGCGCGACTGCGCACTGCGCGGCATTGCGTGTATTTTGCTAGAAAAGGATGATATTGCTTCTGGTACCACCGGGCGAAATCACGGTTTATTACACTCAGGAGCACGTTACGCAGTTACCGATCCTGAATCGGCCAAAGAGTGCATCCAAGAGAATCAAATTTTAAAAAATATCGCTAGACATTGTGTAGAGAAAACCGACGGCCTGTTCATTACTCTGCCTGAAGACGATCTTGCTTTTCAGAGCACGTTTATCGACGCGTGCGCTCAAGCTGGGATCACAACCGAGCCGCTTTCTGCCAAAGAAGCACTGCGTTTAGAGCCTCACGTTAACCCAAACCTTGTTGGCGCGATCAAAGTACCCGATGGCACACTCGATCCTTTTCGTTTATGCGCTTCCAATGTGCTAGACGCCAAAGAGCATGGTGCGCGGATCATGAACAAAACCATTGTGACGTCGCTGATCCGCCAAGGTGACACAGTATTAGGCGTGCGCTGTTTACAGCTCAACACTCATCAACAATATGAGATTTTCGCCAAAGAAGTGATTAACGCAGCTGGAATATGGGGACAAAACATCTGTGAATACGCCGATCTCAACATCAAAATGTTCCCCGCGAAAGGCTCATTGTTGATCCTTGATTATCGTATCAACAACCTTGTGATCAACCGCTGTCGCAAGCCTTCTGATGCCGATATTCTTGTCCCTGGTGATACCATTTCACTGATCGGTACTACCTCTGAACACATTGACTACGACCAAATTGACAACCTGCACGTGACTGAAAAAGAGGTTGATATACTACTGGCCGAAGGCGCGAAACTGGCCCCCATCATGGCGAATACTCGTGTATTACGCGCTTATGCGGGTGTGCGTCCATTGGTCTCTATTAATGATGATGGCAGCGGCCGAAACATCAGTCGCGGCATCGTATTACTTGACCACGAACAACGCGATGGATTGAAAGGCCTCACCACGATTACAGGCGGTAAATTAATGACTTACCGCCTAATGGCAGAATGGGCGACCGATTTAGTCGCTAAAAAACTGGGCAACAATACTCCTTGCGAAACTCATACTCGCGCCCTACCCGGCTCCAACGAAACCCCAAAACAGGTCAAAAAAACCGCCAGCATTGCCAAACCCGTCTATGAATCGGCTCTTTATCGCCATGGTGAGCGCGCACAAAATTTCTTATCTGATGATGCAAAGAGCCAAGCGGTTATTTGTGAATGTGAAATGGTGACCGCGGGCGAAATTGAATACGCAATTAAACAACTCGATGTAAATAACTTGGTCGATTTACGTCGCCGCACTCGTTTAGGTATGGGGCCATGCCAAGGAGAGCTTTGCAGCTATCGCGCCGCCAGCTTATTTCAAGAATATGGTCACGTTTCGGGAAACCAATCGAGCCAACTGTTGGTTGAGTTTTTAGAAGAGCGCTGGAAAGGCATTAAACCGATTTTCTGGGGAGATGCACTGCGCGAAGCTGAATTCAGTTACTGGATTTATGAAGGCTTGTTCGGAGCCAATGACATTCCAACGCAACACAAGCAAAATGAAAGTGAGGAGACGTTATGATGAAATACGACGTCACAATTATCGGTGGTGGAATTGCAGGTTACAGTGCTGGTCTTCGCTGCTTACAAGCGGGTCTAAAAACTGCACTGATCAGTCAAGGCCAAAGTGCTCTGCATTTTTCATCCGGTTCCATCGATGTTCTGGGTAAACTGCCTAGCGGCGAAGCGGTTGAATCCCCTTTGCTCGCCATTGAAGCATTACGTCAACAAGCCCCGAATCACCCTTACAGTAAAATTGGCGCTGACACTATTTCGCAAGGGTTAATGTGGTTTCAAAAAACGCTGCAGCAGCGCGGCATGCCGCTGACACACCAAGCGGACAACAGTAACCACTATCGCATTACTCCGATGGGGACATTGAAAGCCACTTGGTTATCACAACCTTATGTTTATCAACATAAAGCAAATGCTGATTTCAAGCGTATTGTGCTGCTCGCCATCGATGGTTACCGAGATTTTCAACCACACATGCTGCAAGATAACTTACGCGCTCTACCTGCATTTTCGGCTATCCCAAGTGAGATCATCAATATCACGATTCCGGGTTTCGAAGCACTTCGCCATAATCCCAACGAACTGCGATCCATCGATATTGCTCGTTTGCTCAAACAACCACATGCATGGCGCAGTTTTTGTGATCAACTGATCCGTCATGCCACTGTGCAAGATCTAGTGATCCTACCTGCCATCATGGGCAATGGTGATGGGTTAACCTTACTGAACAAACTCAAATTGGAAACCAACTTGCAGTTGCATGAAGTCCCGACCATGCCGCCATCATTAATGGGCATCCGCATTGAAGAGACACTCAGCCGAGCTTTTTTAACCATGGGTGGTACCCATTTAAAAGGCGATAAAGTCATCAGTGGTGAATTTGATGGTAACCGTTTGACCGCCATTCATACTCAAAATCTCAATGATATGCCGATTCAAGCTGACCATTTCGTGATGGCTACAGGGAGCTATTTCAGCCAAGGTTTACAGGCTTCTCATCACGGTATTAGCGAACCCGTGTTCCAATTAGAGACGGAGAGCTGTCATGATCGCGCTCTATGGCGAAACCATGCCTTTTTCTCAGCAAACTCTCACCCTTTCATGACCTTTGGTGTGCTGACCAACACGTCACTGAACCCAACTCATCAAGGTAATATCATTACCAATTTATACTGCTGTGGTTCGATGCTCGCGGGTTATGATCCTGTCTTTGAAGGCAGCGGTGGAGGCGTTGCTATTGCCAGCGCTTACCACGCTACCTCTCAAATTATGGCTCAAACTCAATCTCGACCAGCCATTCAGGAGGTATTAGCATGAGCACCTCTTTTGTTGAAGCCGCACCCAAAAATACCTCTTTTGATCAATGCATCAAATGCACTGTTTGTACCGTTTATTGCCCGGTTGCTAAAGCAAACCCACTCTATCCGGGGCCAAAACAGTGCGGACCGGATGGCGAACGCTTGAGGATTAAAAGCGCAGAGTATTATGACGACCTACTCAAGCTCTGCACCAACTGCAAACGTTGTGAAACCGCCTGTCCTTCCGGAGTAAAAATTGGCGATATCATTGCTGTGGCGCGTGGCAAACATGGTAAAAAAACGCTGAGTCCAAAGCTGGTGCGTGATTACGTGCTGAGCCATACCGATCTTTTTGGCACGATCGCCACACCATTTGCACCGATAGTGAACGCTGCTACGGCTATGCCGATGGTAAAAAGACTGATGCACAAGACCATTGGTGTGCACGATCATAAATCACTTCCCAAATATTCACACGGCACGTTTCGTCGTTGGTTTAAGCAGAACTGCACACGCCAACCCCTGTATAACCGGCAAGTGACCTATTTCCACGGCTGCTACGTTAACTATAACCACCCGCAGTTAGGTAAAGATTTTGTCTCTGTGATGAATGCGATGAATATCGGCGTACGGTTACTGGATAACGAGAAATGCTGTGGTGTACCGCTGATTGCCAATGGTTTTCACGATAAAGCACGTAAAAATGCGCTATTGAATGTGAAAAATATCGAAGCCGCGGTAGTTGATCGTCAAACAACGCTCCTCTCCACCTCATCAACATGTTCATTTACCTTACAACAAGAATATCCTCATGTTTTAGGGGTTGATAATAGTAAGGTGGTCAAACAAATCGAGTACGTCACGCGCTTTCTACTCAAAGAGTTCATGAGCGGTAATGCGCCTAAAATGAAACCCGTTAACTTGAAAGTGGTTTACCACACCCCTTGCCACCTTGAACGCAGCGGTAATGTCATTTTTACCATTGAATTATTAAAAATGATCCCAGGATTGGAGTTAGTGGTCTTAGACAGCGAATGCTGCGGCTTAGCGGGAACCTACGGTTTTAAAGAAGAGAACTATGACGTTTCAATGAAAATTGGCGCGCACCTGTTTGATGCAATCAAAACATCGCAAGCTGACTATGCGATTACCGATTGTGAAACCTGTAAATGGCAAATTGAAGAAAATACCGCGTTAGAAACCATTCATCCAATTAGCCTGCTCGCCATGGCGATTGCCTAGTTTACACACCTAGCATTGAGAGTAAAACAGGCCACATTGTGGCCTGTTCTCATACTGCTTGTACTGTGTGAACATTCGTTTTCTAAACGTTATTTAGATAGCGGGCGCTGCTGGCAGTGCTCAATTGCATTGGCCAATAATTCTAACGCACTGGACTGACACTCTGGTAACTGCGCTTGGCTACGGCTAATCGCGGTAACACGCTCGCCCCATTTGATGTGCCCAGCCCCCCAAGTTAAGCCCGCCCCGAAAGCGGCCACCAGCAGGTTATCATTCGGTTTGATTTTCCCTTGTTCAACCGCTTCACACAATGCAATAGGTACGGTCGCGGCAGACGTATTACCATAGTGTTGAATGTTAACGAATGCTTTATCTTGGCTAATACCTGATAAGTCACACAAGGTTTGAATGATACGAATATTCGCTTGATGCGGGATCACCACATCAACTTGCTCGGTTGAAAGACCGGAACGCGCCAGCACAGTTTGCGCCGCTGCGCCCATGCCTCGAACCGCACGTTTAAAAATCTCTTTCCCAACAAAATCAAAATCCCAATACCCATTGTCAGCGGCAAAACGATCCATCGATGAGCCAAATTTAGGCACCGCCAAAATATCACGCCCTTCTGCATCACAGCCGATTTGTGCATCTTGCAAACCCACTACTTTATCGCTTTTACTCAAGACAACAGCGCCAGCACCGTCACCAAACAACACGGCGGTATCACGTTTGGTCCAATCAATGTAAAAAGAGAGACGCTCAGCACCCACCACTAACGCATGGCGGTAATGGCTTGCTTGCATTAAACGCGTCGCTGTTTCTAATCCATAAACAAAACCGGTACAGGCTGCATTTAAGTCAAAAGCGGCTGCATTTTTAATCCCAAGATTCTGTTGCACTTTCGAGGCAATATTCGGGATAAGAGAATCTGGCGAACAGGTTGCGATGATGATGAGATCAATCTCAGTTGCATCAATCCCAGCACAAGCGATGGCGTGTTGGGCGGCCACCGTAGCTAAATCCGAGGTATTCACATGGCTAATGCGGCGCTGTTCAATCCCGGTGCGAGTTTTAATCCACTCATCGGAAGTTTCAATAAAGGTGCTAAGATCATGGTTTGAGAGCGTTGAAGGTGGTAGGCATTTACCCCAACCTGTAATTTCGGCATAGAATTTTGTCATTGTTAACCTGTTTTTGTTGTATTTTCTAATGCAATCCAAAGACCTAAAATTAAAAACTCATTGTATGGAAGAGAAATGAGACTCAAAAGGTCTTTTTGATGTCAGTCAGTATACGCGCTTTTGCTCTGACGTTAAGTCTAGTGCGTTAAATGCGACTGGAGCAAAACACAAAAATAAAGAGAGGAAACCATGTCAACATTTAATACTCGTTGTCCTTCGTGTCACGCAATGAACCGAGTTCCGATAGAACGAGTGACAGAAAGCCCAAACTGCGGTAAATGCCAAGCTCCCCTATTTGATGGAGCGCCCATTGAAGGAACGGAAGCCAATTTCGAAGCACTACTTAATAGTCGCCAACCCGTTGTCGTCGATTTCTGGGCACCTTGGTGTAATCCGTGTGTGGGTTTTGCTCCGGTATTCAGTGATGCTGCGACGGAACGAAAAGGAAACATTCGCTTTATAAAAATTGATACTGAAAGTGAACAAAGCCTCGCCACAAAATTTCAAATTCGCAGCATTCCAACCATTATGGTGTTTAAAAATGGTCAACGAGTCGATATGATCAATGGCGCTTTACCAAAAAGTCAATTTGATCAATGGTTAAACCAAGCCATATTGAAATAATCCATCATTATAACCAATAATAAAGTTGGCATTTTTTATCGATTTATGCCAACTTTACTGCTCATTTCTCTTGCTTTATTTTCGATTAATAAAATTAATCGTTAAGAACATAATTTTTCGTTTTACCTTTCTCAATATCAGCTCCATATTCGCCGCAAAATATCCCATCAATTCTGGTTTTGAGGCAAAGTCAATGGACAACATTACTGTGAACGCGTCTTCACCTCGCATTTCCGTTCCGGTCATTGCGCTATCGCTTTATGCGATTGCCTCAGGCTATTTAATGAGCCTGATCCCATTGATGTTGCCGCACTACGGGCTTGAGAGCTCATTGGCAAGCTGGCTTGCCAGTGTCTTTTACGCTGGCTTATTGATCGGCGCATTAGTCGTTGAACCTGTTGTCAACCGAGTTGGCCACCGAAACGCTTTTGTATGGTGCTTAGCGCTACTCATGTTAACCATTTTTGCCTTACCTGCTCTGCACTATGCCAGTGCTTGGTTAGTGGCACGTTTTGTTGCTGGTATTGCGGTGGCTGGTGTCTTTGTCGTTGTCGAGTCTTGGCTATTGCATGGTGATGAAAAAGGCCGAGCAAAACGCCTTGGTATTTATATGGCGGCGCTTTACGGCGGCACGGCATTGGGCCAATTAGGGATTGGTTATTTAGGCGTATCAGGCGGCGTGCCTTTCATTGCCATCATTACCTTGCTATTAATCGCCAGTGTGGTGCTGATTTATGGCGAATCTGACCAACCGTCAACTCAGCATGCCGTCAGCCTATCACTGAAACAGGTACTCAAACTAAACCATGCCGCCTTGCTCGGTTGCGGAGTTTCAGGGCTCACTTTGGGGGCTATCTACGGTCTAATGCCTGTTGAATTGGAACAACGCGGTATCAGCCATACCGACATTGGCAGCTTAATGGCGCTTGTAGTTTTGGGTGGCATGGCGGTGCAACCTATGGTGCCTTGGCTATCAAAGTTTTTGGGCCGAACACTATTAATGGCACTGTTTTGCTTGATTGGCTCTGCGGCGATTACCATAACCTTGTTCGATTCAACGATGATGATATTAGCTGCCAGCTTGTTTTTTTTAGGCATGGCGACGTTTGCCCTGTACCCAATCGCCATCAACTTAGGTTGTGATAAGCTCGATGCCAATTACATTGTCTCGGCGACACAAGTTATGCTGTTTAGCTACAGTATCGGCTCTGTGGTTGGCCCCGTGATCGCTGATTGGTTTATGCAAAGATCGCAAGGCTTAATGGGTTATCTCTTTATTGCTTTACTTGCGACTTGTATTTATATGTTGGCTTCAAGCCTCAAAACCAAACGCCAGTGGGTGGCGGGGAAATAAGTCGCAGCAAAGCGGATCATATTTTATCGCAAGGCGCACGGTTCAATCGTTGATGGCGATTTGATGCATGCGCCTTTGGTTTTTCTGGTAGTGCACGTTTTTCATGCAGTAGATGGCGGATCGCCAATATAGGGTGAGAGAGCAACATTCTTGGCCCTGCGTAACGCATCACCAATCTCATTTGTTCTTTCGGCTCAGGCTTATAGCAATGAATTGGGCAACGGTTACAGGTGGGTTTATGTTGGCCATAAGGACAGCGATCTAAACGTACTTGCGCATATTCCAACAAGGTTTTGCAACACGTACAGAGGCCAGATTGACAGCGATGATGGCGCTGACAATAAATGTTCACCATCGCCTCTACGGTGCGAAACTCACTGAGCAGCTCTCCCGTTAAAAGATCACTATGCATTTTTTCCATTGCCAATAACTCCCATTGAGATCGCAGATAAAAACAAGTATCCTGCGCCACCTTGTTCCTCACGTACCCAGACTTTGTGTCAAAGAGCAGACGACTATGAACCGCAAAAAGAAAATTAACCAAACACTGCAAAAGCATCTTAAAAAGAAGCATGCCAAGCTGCACGGCAGCAATAAGCCTCGTTATATTTCAAAAGCTGAACGTGAAAAATTAGACGCTGAACAAGCCGCTTCAACCGGCACGGTAGATACTCAACATAGTGAGATTGTGCCTGCTGAAGGTGAGCTACAACAGTAAGTCTTGCTCGATTGGAACAAACTGGCTGGCGACATCAATAAGGCTTTGAGCCGTCAGCCTTGGTACTCCGTACACTTCTACTTTTTTGTTAAAACGCTGTTTAATCCGTTCGACCAATAGCTCGAAATCACCATCTCCTGATACCAGAACAATCACATCCGCTTGCTCTGCCAGCTCAATCGCATCGAGAGTAATACCGACATCCCAATCCCCTTTTGCACTGCCATCACGACGCTGAATGAAGGGCTTAAGCTGAACCTCAAAACCAATACCGCGCAAAATATGGTGGAACTGGCGCTGCTTAGGATCTTGGCTAGCAATCGCATAGGCATTGGCTTTGATCACCTCTCGTCCTTGAGTGGCTACATACCAAAATTGGTTGTAATCAAAATGCTGGCGGTACTTCTCTTTACAGGTGTAATAGACGTTTTGAACGTCGACAAGAATGGCAACTTTTTCCATGAGCTCTCTTCTCAAATAGAAACAAAAACAGCGGCCTGTTCGCCGCTGCTTTGCAAATTGCGCTTAGTATACGCCAAACCACTTCAATTTGTCGTGCAAGCGAGTCACACTGCCGAGCACAATCAAGGCTGGGCTTTGTGCTTGTTGCGCTAAAAGGGGTAAATCGTCAAGCGAGCCCGTCAATACTCTCTGTTTATCTGTAGTGCCGCGTTCGATAATCGCGCAAGGTGTTTCTGCGCTCAGGCCAGCATCCAACAAGTTTCGTGTGATATTCGGGCACTGCTTTAACCCCATATAAAAAACCAAGGTTTGATTGTCTTGCGCTAAACATCGCCAATTGATCGCTTTACCTTCTTTTTGTAAGTGACCCGTAATGAACTGCACACTTTGTGCGTGATCACGGTGCGTCAGCGGAATCCCCGCGTAAGCCGTGCAGCCTGCCGCCGCCGTGATCCCCGGAACCACTTCATAAGCGATATGATGTTCAGCCAGCGTTTCGAGCTCTTCACCACCTCGGCCAAAAATAAAGGAATCGCCGCCTTTCAAACGGACAACTTTTTTACCTTCTTTGGCTTTATCGACCAGAATTTGGTTGATCTGATCTTGCGGCACACAATGAAAATCCAACTGTTTGCCAACGTAGATCATCTCCGCGCTGCTTGGCGCCAGATCTAAAATCGCTTGCGAAACTAAACGATCATACACCACCACTTGCGCTTGGCTGATCACGCGTAGCCCCTTAACCGTCAGTAGATCGGGATCGCCTGGCCCTGCGCCCACTAAAGAGACAAAACCGCAACTCGTTACACTGCTTACCATGATTACTCTCTACCTTATCGACAAAAGGATATCGTCATTAAGCGAGGTTAAACCTCACTTAACAATGGTTAGCCAAGGTTGCGTTGTGGCAAGGTTTTACCGTGAGTCATGTAAAGACTTAACCCGGTAAATAACAAGCCGCCCACTAAGTTACCCAATGTGGCCGGAATTTGGTTCCATACTAACCAATCGACGATGGTGAATTTAGCGCCCAACATCATGCCAAGTGGGAACAGGTACATATTCACTACGGCGTGTTCAAAAACCAAACCGAAGAAAATAAAAATAGGTAGCCACATCGCGACCACTTTGCCGCTCACAGTAGTTGATGTCATAGCACCGACAACACCTAGACACACCATCCAGTTACACAAGATGCCTTTCACAAACACGGTGATCCAGCCATTAATACCGTGTTCGGCAAAGCCAAGAGTGCGAGCAGTAGACGCTTTGATAAACGCTTGCCCAACCGCGCTCGGCTCGATACTGAAATTCATGGTGAAGGTTAGCGCCACTAAAAAGGCGACGGCAACGGCACCGATTAAGTTACCTAGCCCAACCAAGCCCCAATTCCGTAGAACGCCCGCTTTGGTTACTCCGGCGCGTTTTTCAAACAAAGCTAAAGGTGCTAAAGCAAAAACACCCGTTAATAAATCAAAGCCCATTAGGTTCAAAATACAAAACCCCACAGGGAAGACCAGAGCGCCAACAATAGGCACTCCGGTTTGCACAGCCGCAGTAATGGCCACAGCGACGGCGATAGCAAGAATCGCCCCCGCCATAATGCCACGAATCAGGGTATCGCGCGTTGACATGAAGATTTTGCTTTCGCCAGCGTCAATCATTGTTTGCACAAAATCGGCAGGTTTTACATAAGACATAATGGTCCTTATTGTCACCAAAGTTAAAATTAAAAAGGGAAATTGAATAGATAAAGGCTCCCAACCATCAATGCATAATCAAGAGAACTTGATGAACAAGGAACCTTTTTGCTATTGAATCTCATCGTCTCAAAAGCGGCTGTTAAGCCGCGACTTCGACCACACCGTCGGTGACTCGCACGGCATAAGCTTTCACGCTAAAGCGTTCATCTTCCATACATTGGCCTGTTATGAGATTGAAACGCTGCTTTTTAAGCGGGCTTGCTATCCAGAACTGCTCTTGATGTTGGCAAATAAAACCGCGTGACAACACATTGGCTCGAGCAAAGGGATCCATATTGCTTATCGCCATCACTTCTTGCGCCTCAGTCGGACGGAAGAGAGCCACTTGCTCACCATTCACCAGTGCACACACACCCGTTCCGGGAACAATGTCATTAATGCCACAGATGGCTTGAAATACTGTGTTATTGGCCATAGTTATTTCTCCAAAACAGGGGTAGAGATTGCTGAATCAGCAAGCGCAATGTGGAATATATCGCCTTTCGCTTCTGGGTGTTTTTCGCTATAAGTCGCAGGACGGTGCTGCTCACGAGCGCTGACGAACACGACGTTCTCATCGCGTAAATCAGAATTAATGAAGTGAGTAAAACGAGTTAATTGCTCAGGATGATTAAGCGTTTCTGTCCATTCACAGCGATAATCAGCAATAAGCTTTGCCACATCTACTTCGAGTTGATCGTTAATGCCCAACTTATCGTCGACAATCACTTCACGCAGGTAATCAACGCCACCTTCTAGGTTGTCTAGCCACACTGAGGTGCGTTGTAATTTATCGGCTGTGCGAATGTAGAACATCATGAAACGGTCGATGTATTTCAGTAGTGTTGCTTCATCTAAATCAGAGGCCAGCAGATCGGCATGTCGAGGCTTCATACCACCATTACCGCAGACATACATATTCCAACCCGCATCGGTCGCGATCAGGCCTAAATCTTTCCCTTGCGCTTCGGCACATTCGCGGGTGCAACCTGAGACACCAAACTTCATCTTGTGTGGTGTACGGATACCTTTGTAGCGGTTTTCAATCAGCACACCCAAACCGACGCTGTCTTGCACACCAAAACGACACCACGTACTACCGACACACGTTTTTGCCATGCGCAGAGCTTTGGCATAGGCTTGGCCTGTCTCGTATCCAGCATCAATCAGTTTGCGCCAAATCTCAGGTAAATCGTCTTTTTGAGCACCAAACAGACCAATGCGCTGCGCGCCCGTCACTTTGGTGTAAAGTTTGTATTCCTGAGCGACATTCGCCAGCACCGCAAGCGCTTGTGGTGTGACTTCACCACCCGCCATGCGTGGGATCACCGAATAAGTACCGTCTTTTTGCATGTTACCCAAGAAGTTATCATTGGTGTCTTGCAAACTGACCAGCGATGGCGAGAGCACATGATCCCCCCAACACGAGGCCAGAATCGAACCAATTGTTGGCTTACAGACTTCGCACCCATAACCGCGTCCATGTTTTGCCAACATCTCATCAAAACGTTTGATACCGTTAATGCGGATCAAATGGAACAGCTCTTGGCGTGAATACGCAAAGTGCTCACAAATGTCGTTTTTGACTTCCACACCCGATTTAGCCAATTCAGCATTCAGAACCGACGTCACTAAAGGCACGCAACCACCACAACCTGTTCCTGCCCCTGTCACCGCTTTAATCGCGCCGAGCGTATGATGACCATCGGCCACGGCTTGGGCAATTTTCGCTTTAGTCACATCAAAACAAGAGCAGATCACCGCAGTATCAGGTAGTGCATCCGCGCCTAATGCCGGTTTTTCAGCGCCAGCATGCGCAGGTAGAATCAAGGTGTCAGGGTGTTTGGGCAGCTCAATATCATTGAGTTTGAGTTGCAGTAAATCGCCGTAATCTGACGTGTCGCCGACTAAAACTGCACCAAGCAGTTTTTTACCATCTTCAGAAACGATAATGCGCTTATAAACTTCATCTTCTTCATTTTGATAGACGTAGCTTTTACAACCCGGAGTTCGTCCATTGGCATCACCAATCGATCCCACCTTCACACCCAGCAGTTTGAGCTTGGCGCTCATGTCTGCACCACTAAATTGGCTCTCATTACCCACAAGATGATCAACCGCAACCGTTGCCATTTTGTAACCAGGAGCGACCAGCCCGAAGAAAGTTTGATTCCAAGAAGCACATTCGCCAATCGCGTAAATATCAGGATCGGATGTTTGGCAGTGATCGTTAATGGCAACGCCACCACGCGGCGCGATGTCTAGACCCATATCACGAGCTAATTTGTCCTGAGGACGTATCCCTGCGGAAAATACGATGAAGTCAACTTCCAAATCCGAACCGTCGGCAAACTTCATGGTATTACGAGCGGTCTCGCCTTGAGCAACGATCTCTAACGTATTTTTGCTAGTGTGAACTTGCACCCCCATCCGCTCAATTTTATTACGCAGTTGTAAACCGCCTTGCAAGTCAAGTTGCTCAGCCATTAATACCGGAGCAAACTCAATCACATGGGTTTGTACGCCCAACGCTTTCAGCGCACCAGCCGCTTCAAGGCCAAGTAAACCACCGCCTATCACTACGCCGCTTTTGCTCTTTTTCGCGCACGTTTCGATGGCCTTTAGATCTTCAATGGTGCGATAGACAAAGCAGTCTTTACTTTCATTGCCTTTGATCGGCGGTACAAAGGGATAAGAGCCCGTCGCCAAGACTAATTTGTCATAGCTCACTTCACGGCCAGTATTTGAATAGACCACGCGCTTTTCGCGATTAATGTTAACCGCCCGCTCGCCCATCAAGACATTAATCGCATGCTTTTGATAGAAACCCGGCTTAACAAGCGAAAGCTCTTCAGCGGTATGGTGTGAAAAGTAGGAAGAAAGATGGACGCGATCGTAGGCAACACGCGGTTCCTCACAAAAAACCGTGACATCAACAGCCGATGCCTCCATTTTTTCGACCAAATCTTCGATATAGCGATGGCCAACCATGCCATTACCGATGACAACCAGCTTCATCCTGCTCATATGGGTTCCTAATTATGGTAACGTTTCATTGAGCGAGATTTTTAATTATGAAAGAAAATGAATTACTGATGTAAATCAATTACAAACTCAAACTACCCTAAAGAGGTAGCCATAAAGAGGAATATCAGAGAGAAATAAACACCTTATCGTAAATACTAGGGGCCGACAGGTATAGGAAAATAATTAATATAGTATGATCCCTTCTAATCAAACTTGATCATTTACAACAAAATTTGTCAGTTTTCCTCTGTCAAAGCACTTGGCAGAAGTTATATACGCAACGTAAACACGCTGCCTTATTGTGCTTTAGAGTGGAAGATCATCACAGTGTTGTTCCTCCCCCTTTTAGGGGGAGGCTAGGAGGGGGTGTTCACCCCACCCTACCCCTCCCCTTGAAGGGGAGGGAATTATTGACATTCTTTCCTTCGCATCTTTATGGCTGACATCATTTAGATACCAATACTCCCCAACCTAAACTGCACCGTTCATAAAGTGTTCACATTCAATCGCTACGTTAGCTCAATATCTTCGAGAGCTGCCATGTGAAACCACTTAAACGCTATCAATACGAACGCTATGCCGTGCTGTGCAACCTTGCTTATCCCAGAGTGTTTAGGCAGACACGTTACGGTTTTGACCCGAACGGTCAGCACATCATCCGTAACCAGTTTGGTAAAATCATGATTCGAGTGCTGTGGAGTAAAAACCAAGAAGAGGCTGTGGTGGTCATCAAAGGTTCGCACTGTGTCAGTGATTGGCTTTTGAACTTTGCAATGTGGACACGCAGTTGTCAGCACTTAGGATTGGATTACCGTATTCATGCGGGCTTTTACCATCTCCTGCATCAAGAGAGCCTGCCAACGCGCAACGAAGATAAACTCGGCTTATCGGTTTTACAACGGCTGGAAGCCGTCGTTGTTCCTCTGATCGAGAGTGGCAAACGCATTGCTATTACTGGTCACTCTTCGGGTGGGGCTATTGGGTGTATCTTTGCTGACTACATCGAAAAGAAATACCCAAAATGCATCAAACGCATTGTGACATTCGGCCAACCCGCGATTGGTAATTGGCGTTTTCGTCAACGCTACGCGCTTAGTCACAAAACCTATCGTATCTGTTGTGACCTCGACATCGTCACCTTTATGCCACCCATTCCTTTAATCTATTGGCATGTGGGTAAATTGCTGTGGCTTTACAATGGGCGTATTTACGAAAACACACCAACGTTCATTCGATTAGGCAGGTCTTTATTGAGCTGGCTAGTTCGCCCCTTCTCTTATCACCTCATGAGTAAATACATCCGCAATAAAGATTTCTTCGATGAACGATAGAAGCTAGCACCGAACAAAAAACACGGTGACTTCAAATATTTTTCACACTAAACAATTATGGAAAATTAATTGTAATCAATTGAATTAAAATAATATTTATTATTAACCATGCAAATTCAATGGCGATTATTACGCAAAAATAGATTTGAACTCTAAGCATTATCATGGCATTTTATATTTAACTAATCGTTCAATATAAAATAATCAGGATGAATTATGCCAAAGGTAGGGATGCCAGACATACGCAAACCTCAACTTGTTGCCGCAACAATGGCAGTCATTGAGCGCGTTGGATTACATGGCGCAAGCATCGCTTTAATCAGCAAAGAAGCGGGGGTCTCGACAGGGATTATCAATCACTACTTTGGCGGCAAGCATGGATTATTGGAAGAGACAATGCGTGTTGTTTTACGTGAGCTTTCAACCACCATCACTCAGCATTTAAACCAACTCCCAAAAGAGGCTCATTACGAACGCATTAATGCCATCGTAACCGGCAATTTCAAAGGGTTCCAAGCGGAAAACCAAGTCGTTAAAACATGGTTAGCGTTTTGGGCTTACTCCATGCACGACGCACAGTTAAATCGCCTGCAATACGTCAATGAACAGCGTTTACTTTCTCATCTTAAGATTGAACTCAAGCCGCTGCTCCCATCAGAACAAGTCAACCTCGTGGCTCATGGTATCGCGTCACTGATTGATGGCATTTGGCTACGCGGAGCATTAAACCCCAAAGGGATCGCCCCTGCTCAAGCACATTCAATCATTAACGATTACCTCAATAAACAATTAGCGTTTTAC
The DNA here is from genome assembly GCF_963888765.1 of Vibrio sp. B7. Lineage (NCBI taxonomy): Bacteria > Pseudomonadati > Pseudomonadota > Gammaproteobacteria > Vibrionales > Vibrionaceae > Vibrio > Vibrio sp. B7. The sequence goes on along the minus strand of NZ_CAWPKR010000036.1, from coordinate 89,504 downwards.
GCGCAATAACAACTCACTTCAGGCCTTAAAATGGAAATACAATCGCTTTATATCAACGGAACGCTCCGATCTGCGACTTCAGGAGAACGTTTCGATACCTACAACCCAGCAACAGGTGAAGTGATAGCAAGATTGCAGCACGCCAATGCCAATGACGTTGAACAAGCCATCACCTCAGCCAAGCAAGGATTCGCGGTATGGTCAAGAATGACCGCGACAGAACGCAGCCGTATTTTGCTAAAAGCAGTAAAAATACTTAGAGAACGAAACGATGAACTTGCTGTACTTGAAGTTCTCGATACCGGTAAGCCGATTCAAGAAGCCAATTGCGTTGATATTGCGACTGGCGCAGACGTCATTGAGTACTTTGCAAACTTAGCCCCATCGCTTCAAGGCGAGCAACAGCCGCTCAATGGACATCAGTTTTTTTATACTCGCCGCGAGCCATTAGGCATCTGCGCGGGCATTGGCGCATGGAATTATCCGATTCAAATCGCGATGTGGAAATCAGCGCCAGCACTGGCTGCCGGCAATGTGATGATTTTCAAGCCCTCAGAGGAAACGCCATTAAGCGCATTAAAACTGGCAGAGATCTTCAGTGAAGCCGGAGTGCCAGACGGCGTCTTTAACGTGGTTCAAGGTGATTACCGCGTAGGTCAAATGCTGACGGCCCACCCAGATATTGCCAAAGTCTCTTTTACCGGTGAATCGGGTACCGGGAAAACCGTGATGGCAGACAGCGCTCGCAGCTTGAAGTCTGTCACCATGGAATTAGGCGGAAAGTCACCGCTCATTATTTTTGATGATGCCAAGCTTGATCAAGCTGTCTCCGCTGCCATGGTGGCAAATTTTTATACCCAAGGCGAAGTGTGTACCCATGGGACGCGCGTTTTCGTGCACGACAGCCTCTACGATGCGTTTGTCGCTCAGCTTAAGCTGCGTACTGAACAATTAGTGATTGGCGATCCTATGGATATCAACACCCAGATTGGCGCGTTAATTTCCAAACCTCATTTAAACAAAGTGCTCACAGCGATTGAGCAAGCCAAAACCAGCCAAGCAACTTTGCTCACTGGCGGTTATCAAGTTACCGATAACGGCCTAGATAAGGGCAACTTTGTTGCACCAACCGTTTTCATTGATTGCACTGATGACATGCCTCACGTGCAGCAAGAAATCTTTGGCCCTGTAATGTCAGTGCTTAAATTTAGCGATGAAGACGAAGTGATCGCGCGCGCGAATGGCACTCAATATGGCTTAGCTGCAGGAGTGTTCACACAGAACCTTTCACGTGCACACCGAGTAATTCACCAACTTCAAGCCGGGATCTGCTGGATAAATACTTGGGGAGACTCTCCGGCAGAAATGCCTGTTGGTGGTTATAAGCATTCCGGAATTGGTCGTGAAAATGGCATAGAAACCCTTAAGCACTATACCCAAACCAAGAGCATTTTAGTGGAGCTAGATGATTTTTCTAGTCCATATGCTTAATCGTCAAAGGAGCCTTCTATGTTAAATCACTTTGATTACATTATCGTCGGTGCGGGCTCAGCAGGTTGTGTTCTTGCCGATCGCTTAACCGAGTCTGGCGAACATCAAGTTTTACTGCTCGAAGCTGGTGGTAGCGATAAAAGCATTTTCATTCAAATGCCAACCGCCCTTTCTTACCCGATGAACAGCGAAAAATACGCATGGCAATTTGAAACCGAATCAGAATCCGATCTCGACGGGCGTCAGTTACATTGCCCACGGGGCAAAGTACTCGGTGGCAGCTCGTCTATTAATGGCATGGTGTACGTTCGTGGTCACGCTTGCGATTTTGATGAGTGGGAATCACTGGGCGCTGAGGGTTGGAATTATCAAAATTGTTTACCCTATTTTCGCCGCGCTGAATCTTGGATAGGTGGCGAGAACGCTTATCGTGGCGGCAACGGACCCGTCGGTACTTGTAATGGTAACGACATGCAATTGAACCCACTTTATCAAGCCTTCATCGATGCGGGCAAAGAAGCCGGTTATCCAGAAACTGACGATTACAATGCTTATCAGCAGGAAGGTTTCGGACCAATGCATATGACGGTAGATTCTGGAGTTCGCGCCTCAACGTCCAATGCCTATTTACGCCGCGCGATGAAGCGCCCGAACCTCACCGTAAAAACAGGAATTGTGGCACATAAGATCTTGATTGAAGAGCAAAAGGCCATCGGCGTTGAGTTTGAAAAATCAGGCAAGATCCAACAAGCGTTTTGCTTGCGAGAAGTGATCTCAAGTGCTGGTTCTATTGGCTCCCCTCAACTTTTGCAACTTTCAGGTATTGGCCCTAAAGCGCTGCTTGAACAAGTTGGTGTGAAACTGAAGCAAGACCTGCCTGGCGTGGGTGAAAACTTACAAGATCATTTAGAGATCTATTTTCAATACCACTGCAAACAGCCGATCACACTAAACAGTAAACTCGGTTTAATCAGCAAGGGGCTTATCGGCACTGAATGGATCTTAACTCGTAAAGGATTAGGGGCAACCAACCACTTCGAATCGTGCGCGTTTATTCGCTCTCGCGCAGGGCTCAAATGGCCAAATATTCAATACCACTTTTTACCTGCTGCGATGCGGTACGACGGCCAAGCGGCCTTTGATGGTCACGGCTTCCAAGTTCACGTGGGGCCCAATAAGCCAGAAAGCCGAGGACAAGTACAAATTGTCTCTCGCGATCCAACGGTTTCACCCTCTATCGCATTTAATTACCTATCAACCGAACAAGATCGCCAAGATTGGCGCGATTGCATTCGTCTCACCCGTGAAATTCTAGCGCAACCAGCATTGGATGCTTATCGGGGCGAAGAAATTCAACCGGGTGAAGAGATCCAAAGCGATAACGATATTGATTCATGGGTCAAACAGAATGTGGAAAGCGCTTATCACCCCTCTTGCAGCTGCAAAATGGGCGCAGATGACGACCCAATGGCCGTGGTGAATGACCAATGCCAAGTGCGCGGAATTCAAGCTTTACGCGTGGTGGATTCCTCGATATTCCCAAGCATTCCCAACGGGAACCTGAATGCGCCAACCATTATGGTCGCAGAGCGCGCCGCCGATCTTATTTTAGGCAAACCGCTATTAGCCAGTACTGAAGCTCCAGTATGGATTGCACCAGACTGGCAAACCAAACAAAGAATAAAACCACCAATGAGAAAGCCGGACGCTTACTCATAAAATTTATAAAGTCAGTCAAAAATACAAGGAAATAACATGTCTATTACTAAAAAAACCGTGCTCACACTTGCAATCACGACTCTGCTCAGCGCCAACGCTTACGCCAATCAATGCGATACGGTGCGCTTTGCTGATGTGGGTTGGACAGACATTACCGCCACGACGGCAATAACCACAGAGTTGCTCAAAGGGTTAGGCTATCAGACAAAAATCGATTTACTCTCAGTACCCGTGACCTACTCATCTATGGCGAACGGTGACATTGATGTATTCCTCGGTAATTGGATGCCAACCATGGAAGGCGATATTGCCAAATACCGTGAAGCTGGAACGGTTGAAACTCTGCGCGCTAACTTGGAAGGAGCAAAATACACACTCGCTGTGCCTAAGTACGTTTATGATGCAGGTGTCCAATCGTTTGCTGATATCGCTAAGTTTTCAGATAAATTTCGCAGCAAAATCTACGGTATTGAACCGGGCAATGACGGTAATCGCTTGATCCAATCGATGGTTGATGAAAACGCTTTTGAGCTGAAAGATTTTAGCGTTGTTGAGTCAAGTGAAGCGGGCATGGTGTCACAAGTGGCACGCTCGGTACGTCGTAATCAGTGGATTGTGTTTCTAGGTTGGGCTCCGCACCCAATGAACAGCAATGTTGAAATGGAATACCTTGATGGCGGTGACGATTACTTTGGCCCAAACTACGGTGGTGCAAATGTCTACACCAATGTTCGTCAGAACTACCTAGCACAATGCCCAAATGTCGGTAATTTATTAAAAAACCTATCCTTCTCGCTTGAAATGGAAAACCAACTGATGGAATCTATTCTCAACCAAGGCGTGTTACCAGAACAAGCCGCTCGCCAATGGTTAGCCAAACATCCAGAAAGTATTGTTCCATGGCTAAAGAATGTAAAAACCAAAGCTGGAACACCTGCACAACAAGCTATCAGCAACTATTTAGCGCCATTTAAAGCATAAATTAATTTAAAGGAGGAGGTGAGCATTTCACCTTCCAAAAGGCTATACCGTGAATTTTATTACAGAGAACAAAATCCCCTTAGGTCGTTGGATGGAAAGTGGCGTTGACTGGCTGACCATCCATGCAGCCACATTTTTTGATACTGTTTCCTACTTACTTGAGACCATCATTTTATCTTTAGTTGATGTGTTTAAATGGATGCCCCCTGCCGTGCCGATTTTAGTCACCGCAGCCATTGCATGGTATCTGCATCGTCAGATTTCATTGGTGGTATTTGTCATTGCTGCCCTACTGCTTATTCTAAACCTTGGCTACTGGCAAGAAATGCTGGAAACCTTTGTCTTGGTGTTTGCCGCGACAACGATTTCCGTATTAATTGGCGTACCATTGGGCATTATCGCCGCGCATCGACCATGGCTTTATACACTGATGCGCCCAATTCTTGACTTAATGCAAACGGTACCAACCTTTGTTTACCTCATTCCAACGCTAGTTCTGTTCGGTTTGGGTATTGTTCCGGGGCTCATTTCGACCATTATCTTTGCCATCGCCGCCCCCATTCGCCTCACCTATCTTGGGATAACTAAGGTACCGGAAGAGTTAGTTGAAGCGGGTAAAGCATTCGGCTCTAGCCGTATGAACTTACTGCTCAAAGTGGAGTTGCCAGCAGCGCTACCCAGCATAATGGCAGGGATCACTCAGTGCATTATGTTATCACTCTCAATGGTTGTGATTGCCGCCTTAGTTGGGGCTGACGGCCTTGGCAAACCCGTGATTCGTGCACTAAACACCGTCAATATTTCTCAAGGTTTTGAAGCTGGTTTAGCCATTGTTTTAGTTGCCATCATTCTCGATCGCTTATGCAAAACCCCACATCAAAATAATAAGGACGCATAATCATGGACGCAATTACCATTAAAAACCTCGATGTTGTCTTTGGTCAGAACCCAAATGAAGCACTGCAACGACTCGACGCGGGTGAATCTCGCCAAGAGATTATCGATGCCTGCGGTCAAATCGTAGGGGTAGACAATGTCAGCCTTACTGTTAAAGAAGGCGAAATTTGCGTCTTGATGGGGCTGTCTGGTTCAGGGAAATCGAGCTTGCTGCGCGCGGTGAATGGCTTGAATACCATCAGCCGGGGATCATTAGAATTAAAAGATGGCAAACGCTTTGTTGACCTTGCCAGCTGTGATAAAGCAACGCTTCAGCATTTAAGGACAAATCGTGTCTCGATGGTGTTTCAAAAGTTTGCCCTTATGCCTTGGTTATCGGTTTTAGATAACGTGGCGTTTGGCTTAGAAATGCAAGGAATGAGTAAGAAAAAACGCCACCAACGTGCTCGTGAACAGCTAACAATGGTTGGCCTTGCTGAATGGGAAGATAAATTCCCCCACGAACTTTCTGGCGGCATGCAGCAACGTGTCGGTTTAGCGCGTGCTTTTGCAATGGACAGTGACATCCTGTTAATGGACGAGCCATTCTCAGCACTTGATCCGCTGATTCGTGCGCAACTGCAAGATGAGTTATTAGATCTACAAAGCAAACTCAACAAAACCATCTTATTTGTTAGCCACGACTTAGATGAAGCACTAAAAATAGGTAATAACATCGCGATTATGGAGTCAGGAAAACTGATTCAGCACGGTAAACCAGAAGAAATTGTCCTTACACCCAAAACGGACTACGTTAAAGAGTTTGTGGCACACACTAACCCTCTTAACGTACTAAAAGGACGTTCGTTAATGCAGCCCATCGAACAGTTAAAGCAACAAGACGAACGTTGGCAGGTCTGCAAAAAACAGGATGTTTGGGTCGCACAACATGATAAAACTCTGACGCTATATGGAGCAACGTCGACCGCTCTTATCCACTGGGATACCCAAGTCAGCGATATGTCGAACATTGATTCATCGATGATGATTATTACAACACCTGATATTGATATGCGTAGCGCGATTGAGTTGAAACATCGAACTCAAAATCCGATTCTTCTGATGGAAAATAATCAGCTCGTCGGCGTCTTAAGCGACCAAGAAATTTACAGTGCCCTACTGGGAAATTATCAAACCGAAAAGGCGGCTTAACACTCACCTCTGTACATTGCTGTCAATGTCATGTTAACGCCATCATACCGATGGCGTTATTTTCTAAACAGGCTGTTGATTCTTAATCACATAGATCAAAAAAAGACGCTAAAAAGCGTCTTTTTTTGTTTTTGGAGGCGCGACCCGGAGTCGAACCGAGGTCCACGGATTTGCAATCCGCTGCATAACCAGTCTGCCATCGCGCCTTTAATTTTTTGTTGCCCTTAATGAGCAAAGAATAGATGGTGCCCCGGGCCGGACTTGAACCGGCACGACTCGAAAGTCGAGGGATTTTAAATCCCTTGTGTCTACCAATTTCACCACCAGGGCACGCAATTCTGGATTGCGATGCCGTCAACTGAATCAGTTACACACCATCGAAAATTTTTTGAAGTACATTCGCTAGCTTTGTTATTAACAACATTTGGTTATTAAAAACATTTGTTATTAAACATTGCTTTGCAGCTTTTAATAACTCTGCTCATCTTGCTGAGCAACTAACTCCTGACATTGTTCTTTCGGGCTTTGCCGTGAGAACGAGGCGTACTTTAACGGATTAAGAAAATGAGTCAACAATAAATTTTCCACTTATGAATCAAGTGACTAAGAATCGACCCACAAAGGATAGAAGGCGAACAATTAGAGCAACAATCCATCAGTTTTTCTCAAGTGATCGTTACCATTTTTTCATCAGTCGCCCGACGAGATTAGGATGGTATGCCCAGCAGTGATCAAACATCGCCATCAACTGTGGATTACCATAGCGAGACAAACTCACCGCATGGAAACGATTTTTTTGATGTTTTAAGGTCGCGATTTTTTCTAGCAGAGCTTCCGGCGGTTTAGGTGCGATGAAATCCGACAATACGACCAAATCTGCATTGCGGTATTTGTCACTGTTCATCAGTTCAACCGATTGTTCTAGTACAGGATCTAAATCCGTTCCGCCGTGAAATGAATAACTTAAAAAATCACTCGCTTCACGCAAGCCATCTTGCTTGGTCAGCTCATAGGTAATTTGCTGAGTAGAAAACAGCATCACGTAGCACTCGCGCCTCTCAGCGAGAGCGATCTGCATCAGAGCATAAGCCATCGCTTTTGCGCACTGTTCTGGGAAACCACTCATGGAACCAGAAGCGTCCACACATACGATGAACGGCCCTTTTTCAATCTCAAACTGTTTGTGCTCTGGTTGGTACGCTTTGACTTTACGCAAGGTGCGAGACTTGCCTTGCATGCGATAGTTCATCAAGCGCTTATCCACTAAATGCTTGTAGAAAACCACCTCAAGTTCAGGATAGGCAAGAAACATGGTTTCGTTGGGCAGCAGCTTGTTCAGATCATCACTTTCGTGGATGCCGACGATGTCATCCGTCGCTTCGTCCGATTTCTCCTCCACCATTTGCAGCGCTTCGGCTGGAGTGCGGTTGAGATCCGGGTCATCGACTTCGCCAGCCATGCGCCCAAGCTGTTCAGCAATCTCTTGCAATCCTTTGTTCTTTTTCAAAAATTCCGCATGGCGTTTCATGACACTAATGTCTGTTTTACTGAGCTTCGCCGATGCCATATCCCACAAGCGACCGACGCTGCTTTCATCGCCCGATTCCGTGACTTTATCCATGCTTTTCATGGTTTCCATACGCTGGTACAAATCGGCCAACACTTTTTCTTTGTTACTTTCAAGTTCGTTGATTTGCGCTTGTTTAATCGCATGGCAAAGGCTTTGATACCATTGATCACAAAAGAAATGAGGGAACATGGGGTTATGCAACCCCTTGTTTTTTTCGATTAAACGACGTGCTTGGAGATAAAATGCTGAGTGCCATTCCAACTGTTTGATTATCTCGTTAATCCGAGTAAAGAAGGTCTCTTCATCCCAGTGAATTACTTCTTGGTATAAGGTCAACTCTTGTTGAAAACGCTCAGTTTCACACACTTTTGTAATGCGTTTTTTGACACTACCACGCCACTTAGTTAGGTGATTTTTAACTGAATTCGCCACACCGCGGTTTTCAGCCATCATCATCACTTGCGAGCGCGCAAGCAAATCATTCACTGCCGTATCAATGATGCCCGAGTCGGCAATCATTAACGCTAAATTTAAACCATCGGCACCAAGCATCTTCTCTCCTTACGCAAAAAACTGGTTTAGGTTTTTAAAACGAAGCACCGTTTTTTCGCATTCGGTATGAGTCGATTCAAGTAATTGCTGTAGATGCTGCAGCGTCGCTTCCATAGCGGTGGGCAGCTCCGGATCAATGAAGTTATGCGGCAAAGCGCCGTGAAACTTAGAACGTACTTTACGCAAATGGTGTTCGGCATGTTGCAACTGTGCAACGGCTTGATCCGCTTTCGTAAGCCACTCTTGATAAAGACTTTCGTCTAAACCTTGCTCAGTCACCAAACTCACCAACACCGAGCGATTAGCAATATCTTTAAGAACGAGGTTATTACCAGCATCTAAATCAAATCTTAAACGGCACAAATTGGTATTTTGATTCACATAACCATACACATCGCCATGCCCCTCTTTGATCGTTCTTTCAAGCTCGCTTTTAGGCACATAAACCCAGCGGCTATCGCCTTTTTCGGCCTCAGAGACGGACATATTGCTTTGCAGCAATACCAATTTGACCAAGTCATGAGCGGTACCTACCTGATAGGTTTTTGCCGATTTGGTATCAAACTGATGCACTTGCTTTTTAATCAAACCGGATGATGTTTCCAGCGAGAGCAACATGCCAAATTCAGACTCTAGCTCTTCTTGAATCTCAGCCAGCTCTTCACGGCACACTACGATTTGATGTTCAACTTCTTGTTGGTCAAAAGCATGTTTCAACGCAAAGTCGCGTATAACGCGGCGCACAATATCGCGAGAATCGGGGCTATTCCAAAGACAATCTTGCAGCAGCAGTAAATCAAGCGGGTTGATTGAGTCGCGGCCATTAAAAAACGCACTCGCTTTGAGCAGCTTCACCGCTTTTTTCCAACGACGATCTGAAACGTACATATCAATACTTGCCGCAGCGGGCTGATTTTCAACGGCATGCTCTAGCATGTTTTTCAGCTCAAATAACTTTTCAAACACATCATCTGTCAACAGTAAATCGTCAAGTTGTCGCTGCCATGAGTGGTACTCTTCATCGGTAATCGCAAGCCCTTCAGGGATGCGCGCTTCTTGTGGCGTACCGACAGTCAGCATCGATTTGAAATTCTGCTTATTTTGAATACGGTTGACAAACACACGCACTAACATGCGATCGTACAAGGCATCTAAACCACTCTCTTCATCCGGTAATTCGTTCGATGCCGAAACCAGAAGACGCATTGGTACACATTCAATATCGCTCCCATTTTTGAAGGTTTTTTCATTCACAACCGTTAATAAGGTGTTCAAAATGGCGGGGCCTGCTTTCCAAATTTCATCAAGAAAAACCACTTGTGCGGTAGGAAGATAGCCTTTGGTTAGGCGAACATAGCGCCCATTATCTTTTAATTCTTGAATGCTTAATGGACCAAATACCTCTTCTGGTGTTGAGAAACGCGTCATGAGGTATTCAAAATAACTGCTGTTATCGAAGGCTTGGATCAGACGTTTCGCAATCAAACTTTTTGCAATACCAGGAGGGCCGAGTAGGAAAACACTTTCCCCCGCTAAAGCAGCCAGTAGACAAAGTTTGATGGTGTCTTCACGCTCATAAACACCATCCGATAAGGCCTTAGCAAGCTTATTTATGCGCTCTGAAAGTAGCGCTTTTTGCGCATGAGATGCAGGAGTAAAATTGATCACTTAAGCGCTCCAAATGGTTTGTATATATAACTTTATACGACTGTTATTGTTTTGTTACAAATAGATTTTAGTATAAGCGCCCACTTATAGCAGATCTCTTTTCTGTGAAATTCTTCGAAATCAATGTTTGCATATATGAGACTGACATCACTGATTGTGCAAGCAATATTGATACTTAGGTTATCGTTTTACTTTGTCTTAGCCACAGATTCTCGGTAAGGTTGAACCCTTATCACCATATCAGTCATTGGCTAGCCACAATTAAAGAAGAGTTTGCATGAGCAAAACCATACATACATGGAAAACCATTTCATTAGTGCAAGAGGATGTCACCCTTCCTACGGGCAAAAGCATTGAGCACACCACCATAGTCCATCCGGGCGCGGCCGTGATTTTGCCGATCACAGAACAAGGCGATATTATTCTGATTAATCAGTTTCGCCCCTCACTCAAAAAGTGGTTGTTAGAGCTCCCAGCAGGCACTTTAGAAAAGGGGGAGCTTCCAGCCGAATGCGCGCACCGTGAGCTTGAAGAAGAGACAGGATATAGCGCAAGTGAGCTGATCACTTTAGGGCAAGTCACACCATTAGCTGGATTTTGTGACGAAATACAGCACCTGTTTGTCGCTAAACAGTTAAGCAAAACTGCACGATTATCATGCGACGATGATGAAGTCATTGAGGTGGTGACGCTTTCGATCCAGGAATTGGAGCAAAAAATCATCACTGGGCAAATCACAGATTCAAAAACCATTGCCTGCCTAAGTAAGGCGAAGCTGTGTGGTTATCTATAAAATACTTAGCCATCAATAAAGGGCTTATTTATCAATAAAGTACAAGCACAGATAAACATTGAAGTGAAAAAGCTTCTAGCAAAAATAGAAAAACGCATGAGGAGATTATATGGATTTTCGATCAGATACCGTTACTAAACCCACCGCCGCGATGCGTGAAGCAATGGCTAATGCCGACGTGGGTGATGATGTGTATGGCGATGACCCAACCGTCAACGCCTTAGAAGAGTGGGCCGCGCAGCGACACGGTTTTGAAGCGGCGCTATTTACCACGTCAGGCACACAAGCCAACCTGCTGGGTTTAATGTCACATTGTGAGCGTGGCGATGAGTACCTGTGTGGCCAACAAGCGCACAACTACAAATATGAAGCGGGGGGCGCCGCGGTTCTTGGCTCTATTCAGCCGCAGCCAATCGAAAATAACCCTGATGGCACGTTAGACTTCGATAAACTGCGCGCGGCCATTAAACCTGATGATGCCCACTTTGCTCGCACGCGACTACTTAGCCTTGAAAACACCATCAATGGCAAAGTTCTACCACTCGCCTATTTAGCGCAAGCGCGAGCGTTTGTTGATCAACACCATTTGGCACTGCATTTAGATGGCGCGCGCGTATACAACGCCGCTGTAGCGCTGGATGTGGATGTTAAAGAGATTGCGCAATACTTTGACTCAATGACGGTCTGTTTATCTAAAGGGCTTTCAGCTCCTATCGGCTCGCTGCTGTTGGGTTCAAAAACCTACATTGCCAAGGCTCGACGTTTAAGAAAAATGCTCGGTGGCGGCATGCGTCAAGCCGGCATTTTGGCCGCAGCAGGCCATCTTGCATTGACTGAACAAGTCACTCAGCTGAAGACTGATCACGACAATGCCCAATATTTAGCGCGCAAATTAGCGGACTTAAACGGGTTTTCCGTCAATCCAGATTTAGTGCAAACTAACATCGTATTTGCCAAATTAGCTGATTCTATCGATATCCATACAATTACCAATCAGTTGGCGCAAGATGGAATAAAAGTTTCGCCAGGTAATCCGGTACGTTTTGTGACCCATAAAGACGTCTCACGCGATGATATTGATTTTCTAATCAGCAAACTCTCCCTTTATCTCCGATCCAATTAACATTGTGCAGTCATAACCTTATCATCGGCTATGACTGCCAAAGCGTTTTTTCCGTGAAACTACCTCTCAAATCTGGTACAACTGCGCTCGTTAAAAAATGAGACGAGTTAAAAAATGACCAAAAGACAAGGCCGCCGAAGTGCCACTGATGCCCAAAAAACCAAAAGAGACATTCTAGTGGTCGCTGCGGATCTGTTTTGCGAGCTAGGTTATGCACGAGTGTCATTACGAACGATCAGCGAAAAAGCTGGGGTTTCGCACAGTTTGCTGCGTCATCATTTCGGTAGTAAAGAGCAAATATGGCGCAGTATCAGCGATGGTCTCCATCTTTATATGGAGAATTATTTACGTCATATATTGAAAGAGATCCCAGCCAACACCCCCGCCAACGTGCAGTTGTATTTGTTCATTGTACGGCTGCTCGCGCATATGCTGACCGTCAAACAGCCGATTCAACTGATCGCCGATGCGGTAAGACAAGAAGATGCTCTGTTTGATTATTTTATCGACAGTGCAGGTGAAATTGAGCAGCTCGTCGAACAACTTGCCGAGCAATACAACCGTGAATTTTCAGCCACACCAATAAAGGTGTGGGAGATAAAATGGCAGATGATCATGTACGCGCACGGCGCGGCGAGCCTCACGCCATTTTTAAAAGAAACATGGTCAGATGAAACTCAAGATGTGAACCAATGCTTACTAAAACATTGGCAACTCTTTAATGACTTGATGATCGCCAAGTTCCATATCGACGAAGCTCAGACGCTCTGTCCGAACTCCATCAATGAGTTGCTGTATGATATTGAATGTGACTGGGCCAGATAAAGCGGGCGCTTTATCGCTTACCTCTACCTGCATGGATGTTTAGTTTTGCTTTCATCTTTCTTTTTTCCGCTGAACGGCTAGGTTTACGGCTGCTACGCTCAGTCGGTAAGGCTTCCAACAAACTCGGCTCAAACCCTTTTAACCACTCTTGTGGCAGGCGTTGATTGAGTAAGGCCTCTATCGCTTCAAGCAGATACTCTTCATCTCGGCTCATCAAAGAGACCGCGAAGCCCGTTAGCCCGGCCCGACCTGTGCGACCAATACGGTGCACGTAATCTTCCGCTTTATAGGGCATGTCGTAGTTAACCACTTGCTCAAGTTGCTGAATGTCAATTCCACGAGCTGCAACATCGGTAGCGATCAACGCTCTAACTTTACCTGATTTAAAATCATCCAATGCTTTTTGGCGCGCCCCTTGGCTTTTATCGCCATTGATCGAGGCCGCTTTGATGCCGTCCAATTTCAGTTCTTTGGCTAGTTCATCGCTACCTTGTTTAGTTTTGGTAAATACCAAGACTTGCTGCCAATTACGTGAACCAATTAGATAAGCTAATAACTCGCTTTTACGTTTTTTATCCACTGGATAAACGATCTGTTTTACAGTATCAGCGGTCGCGTTGGCCGGTGAAATTTGCACGCCGACAGGGTCGCGCATCATTTTGTGTGCTAATGCTTTGATTTTGTCATCAAAGGTGGCCGAGAAAAATAGCGTTTGGCGTTCATCATTCATGCGTTTCAAAATACGTTGGATATCAGGCAAAAAACCCATATCGAGCATGCGATCGGCTTCATCCAGCACCAACACTTCGGTTTGCGTCAGGATAATGTTGCGCACAAACAGATGGTCAATTAACCGCCCAGGCGTCGCAATTAAAATATCCGCACCGCCACGCAAGTTACGTGTTTGCACTTGCATGCTGGTTCCACCATACGCGGTGACAATCTTCAATGTAGTGCTTTGTGCATAAGCACTTAAGCTATCAAACACTTGTTGAGCCAGCTCACGAGTCGGAACCAAAACAAGCGCGCGCACAACTTTACTATTGGCTTCTCGCTCGGCTTGGTTATCAAGAAAACGTTGCAAAATAGGTAAACCGAAAGCTGCCGTTTTGCCAGTACCCGTTTGCGCCCCAGCCATGACATCTTTACCAGCCAAAACATGCGGGATAGCTTGAGATTGAACATCCGTCGGTTGTTCAAAACCTAAAGATTGCAGAGCGCTAACTAATGTGGTTGAAAGTCCTAAACGTTGGAATGGGTGCACAGTATCAGACATTGCAGCTTACCTATTGGAAATCAGGGCGCGGATTGTAACAAAGCGCAAGGTAATCGCCTATTCAAAATCAGCGGAAATCAGCAGTGTTAGGGAATTGATACATGAGGGGGGAATGTAAGGAGCATAGCCAGCATAGGCTGCTGGCTGGTACTATTCTGCGCTCTGTTCAGAGCATTCATGAGATACAGAGTCATAATCGGATAAATCAAATCCGATCTCCATGGCGTCGAGCCACTCTAAGCACTCATCGTTTTTATATTGGTCACTCATTAATCGACCTCCTTTGATATTTACTGAGACGGGATTATCACGTCGCAAGATCCTTTTTAAATGATTTATATGACAGTTTTTTGAAAGCGAATAGTCAAATTAATCATCACCACAATATCTATCACAGCGAAACGATTTCGACCACTCTTATTTAGCCGCCACCTTGCCATGTAAACAAAAAAATACACTCATGGATTTTTATTTTTACAAAGCTGTTGAAAATGAATCCGAAGTTCTACAATATAGCCCAAAATGAGTGGATTAATGGTCAACACCCCGTTGTATTCATATATATCACTCCCTGAAACACAACATAACGTATAAAGAACTTTACACCATGACTCAATCAAAGATTTTCGGCAGTACTTTGATCATCGCAGGGACCACTATCGGTGCAGGCATGCTAGCTCTACCGCTCGCTTCTGCAGGTATCGGCTTTGGCACATCATTACTGATTATGATCGCCCTCTGGGCATTAATGGCTTTCACTGCATTGTTAATGGTTGAAATCCATCAATATGCAGACAAAGACGCCACCTTACATACATTGGCTAAACAGATCTTAGGGCAAAAAGGAAAATGGGTAGCGAGCTTTGCTATGCTATTTTTGTTCTATTCGCTTTGTGCAGCTTACATTGCCGGTGGCGGCGCACAATTCACTCATCGCCTGACAGAGTTTGCTGGCATTGAGATCAGCAATCCGCTAGGCACCTTGCTTTTTACTTTACTGGTTGCACTTGTGGTGACGATCGGCACCAGCACGGTTGATAAAGTGAACCGCCTGCTGTTTGCCGGTAAAATGGTCGCGATGATTATAGTGCTCTCATTTCTTGCACCTAATGTTTCTCAGTCATACTTGCTTAGTATGCCACTTGAGCAAGGCTTAATCGTTGCTGCAATTCCCGTCATTTTCACCTCATTCGGTTTCCACGGCAGTATTCCGGCGATTGTGAATTACTTAGATGGCGACACCCCTTCGCTGCGCAAAGCCATCTTAATTGGTTCTGCTATCCCGTTGATTATTTACATTTTTTGGCAGATCGTCACGTTAGGTGTCGTTAGCCAACCTCAGCTGGTTGAGAATTCCGGCCTGAGTGCGCTAATTGTGACATTAGGGCAAACCGTTCATCAATCCAATTTAAGCAGCATTATTGGCGTGTTTGCCGACCTTGCACTTTTGACGTCATTCTTAGGCGTAAGCTTGGGCTTGTTTGAATTCATGGGCGATACGATTAAGAAAAAGAACATTCCATTGCACCGTATGGCTGCCTCCGTCATCACCTATCTGCCACCATTAGTCTTTGCGCTATTTTACCCTCAAGGCTTTATTATGGCGCTCGGTTACGCGGCTATTGCGTTGACTATTTTGGCCATATTCTTACCGATTGTGATGGTGATTAAAGTGCGTTCAAACCAAGTATTCCAACCGCAGGGTGGAACACAATATCAAGTCAGAGGCGGCAAACTGGCTCTGACCATGACAGCAACCATTGGTTTGATGATCGTCACTTCGCAAATCTTTATTAGCCTTGGTGTACTACCCGCTCTGGGTTAATCAATTAAAGTTAAAAGTGGGGAGAGTAATATTACTCTCCCCACTTTTAACCTAAAATAAGATCAAAGTCTCAATCTTGATATTTAAGTCAACATTCATTTCATAAAATTCTGCACGAACACACACATTTAGCCTTAGTATATTTATAAAATTTACTATTACTTTTTTGCATATCGGAGCAGCAATGAAAGAAGTTCAGTTCAGGACGATTGACCGCGTGTTCATTAAAATGTCAATTAATGACAAGATGTGGGTGATCTTCGCTTTATTCCTCACCGCTTTAAGCTTTGTCGCAGGAAATCGCTATGTTGATTCACTGGCCCAGATAGAAGCGCAATCGAAGTTGGCCGTTGAGTACAAACTGCAAGGTCTGCTTGCCAGCGGCGCAGATCCACAAACCCTTTCAGCGGTTGAAACTCGCCATTCTTTAGCCGCAACTAGTTATCAAAAAGGGGTGATTACCGCCACAGCAAAACACAGCGATGGCAAAGTTTACGCACTGACAGAGAATCTCTCTTATCTTGAAAAAGACGCTCGGCGATCGGCACTCTCGACTTTTCTGTTGAGCTATTTGTGGGCAATCCCTTTTGCTATTTTCCTCTATTGGGTCGCTACTTTTATTGGCGGTGCATTGTGGGTGCTATACACAACAACCTTGAAAATTTCAAAAGGTGATTTAACTTCACGATTAGGTTTTCATCCCGGTCGAGATGAGTTTGGTACCATCGGCTGCGCGCTCGATAACGCCATGGACACCTTGACCGAACTGGTAGTTTCAGTAAAACAAAACGCCACCACTCTCGGTGAGACATCCAGCTCTTTTGCCCATGAGATGAAAGAGAGCGAGCAACAAATCAGTAGCCAATACGCTTCCTTGGATTCCGTCGCCACGGCCATGGAAGAGATGACGGCCTCGGCGCAAGAAGTCTCCACAATTTCCCAACAAGCCAATCAGCAAGCCGATCAAGATTCAAAACAAGCGGAAGAGAGCTCACAACTAGTTCAGCAAGCGATTAATGAAATTTCCCAGTTGTCAAAGTTCATTGAACAAGCCTCTCATTCGGTGTCTACATTGAATGAAAATACAGCTCAGATTAACGATGTGATCACCACCATCAATGCCATTTCGCAACAGACGAACTTATTGGCACTGAACGCTGCAATAGAAGCGGCACGTGCTGGTGAACAAGGGCGCGGTTTTGCCGTGGTAGCTGATGAAGTTCGTACCTTAGCTAGCCGCACGCAAGCGGCTACTGTTGAAATTCAATCCATGATTGAGAAGCTGCAAACCGAAAGTCAAGATATCGCACGCATTACTGAGCAAACGGTTAGTCAAGCTCAAACCAGTAGTGATTTAGTCGCTAACATCGGCAATAACGTCAATCAAATTGCTGAATCAGCAAAAATGATCAATGACATGAGTATTCAAATTTCAACTTCAGCCGAAGAGCAAAGCGCCGTTGCTAATGATATTGCTGCTGAGCTGAGTGATATTCGTACACAATCCAATGCGATTCGCAGTGTTGCGCAAACCTCATCGCAAGGTGTCGCTAGCCTTGCAAACGCTTCGCGCAACCTTGGTGAAATTTTAAGCCGTTATCGGACTAACTGATCATTGGATTGCTTGAGTAACCAAGTCAGATCAAAATAGCCAGTCATTTGACTGGCTATTTATTTCATTCATCGCAGAGAAGTTGAAGCAAGAGCTTAAGACTCAGGATAACCTTGTGGATTATTTGACTGCCAACGCCACGTATCTTGTGTCATCGCTTCTAGGCTGCGAGTCGCTTTCCAACCTAGATCCGCCATCGCTTTGCTTGGATCTGCCCAACACTCCGCAATATCACCAGCGCGGCGTTCGACCAATTGGTACGGCACGCTTTTACCTGACGCTTGTTCAAACGCTTTCACCATCTCTAGTACACTGTAGCCATTTCCTGTGCCTAGGTTATAAATGTGCAAGCCTGCTTGTTGGCCTACTTTTTCCAGCGCAGCAATATGACCATCGGCTAGGTCCATTACGTGAATATAATCGCGAACCCCTGTGCCGTCTTTAGTGGAGTAATCACTGCCAAAAACAGAGAGAAATGCTCTTCGACCCACAGCCACTTGCGAGACAAAAGGCATTAGGTTGTTCGGAATACCTTGTGGATCTTCACCTAACTCGCCTGATGGATGTGAACCTACAGGGTTAAAATAGCGCAGCAGTGTAATGCTCCAATCTGGGTTGGCTTTATGGAAATCGGCCAAGCACTCTTCAACCATTAACTTACTACGCCCATAAGGGTTGGTCGCACTGGTTGGGAAATCTTCGGTAATAGGCACTGAGGCTGGGTCACCGTATACGGTTGCAGATGAACTAAAAACAAGTGCCTTCACGCCAGCTTCACGCATGGCCGCCACCAGTACCAATGTGCCATTCACATTGTTATCGTAATATTCCAATGGTTTTTCTACTGACTCACCGACTGCTTTTAAGCCTGCGAAATGGATCACCGCTTGAATATTTTGCGCTTTCATCACTTCAACCAGTTGTGCTTGGTTGCGTACATCACCATGGACGAACAGCGGCTTCACACCGGACACTTTTTCGATGCGCTCTAAAACCGATGCTTTACTATTGTATAAGTTATCAAAAATTACGGGTGTCATACCGGCGTGGATCATTTGAATGCAGGTATGGCTGCCGATATACCCCATCCCGCCTGTCACTAATACGTTCATTGTTTTTACCTTCTGACATTGGTTGTGCAAGTTTAACGACTTTCAACCTAAACTTCACTTATAAATCAATCTGCTTTAATGTTTGTCTATCAGGCCAATTCGCTCTCTTTCGGCCCATACTTATCGCCAAACAATGAATCGGATCACTGTATATTGCCTTTGATTACGGCAAGTTACTCAACATGGACACTCAAGGATGATGCAACCCGTGACAAGAAGAACAATCACTCTCAATTGTGACATGGGCGAGAGCTTCGGTGCATGGCAAATGGGCGCTGATGAGTTGGTGATGCCTTGGATTGACATGGCCAATATTGCGTGTGGCTTTCATGCCTCTGACCCACACGTGATGAGCCGAACGATTGAGCTGGCGATTCAATTTGATGTAATGATTGGCGCTCACCCGGGTTACCCCGATTTGCAAGGTTTTGGTCGCCGTTCAATGAGTTTTAGCGAAGAAGAGATCTGCGAGTTACTGATTTACCAGATTGGTGCACTCAAGGCATTATGTGAGAGCAAAAATGCCGAGATAAGCTACGTCAAACCTCATGGGGCTTTATATAACGATATGATGCGTGACAAATCTGTCTTTCGCGCAGTGGTCGATGCAGTTTCTTGCTTCAATGTGCCCTTGATGATCTTAGCTTCAGGCAATAACCAAGATTACCTTGATATCGCCGATATTTATGACGTGCCATTGCTGTTTGAAGCCTTTGCCGACCGAACTTATCTCGCTAATGGTATGCTCACTCCAAGAGGCCAAGCCAATGCGGTGCTGACTAATGAAGAGGCGATCATCAATCAAATTAAACAACTGGTTGATTACGGAAAAGTGACCAGTTCGGATGGCTTTGTGATCCCTATCGAAGCCGATACGATTTGCGTGCATGGCGATAATCCGGCAGCGATTGAACTGATAGAGAAAATCCGAATTTGTCTACGAGAGCGTTGAACCATTACTCGTATATCTCCTAGCAGCCACAACGTCATCACAAGGAGTGTTAAGTGGCATTGAACTACAGCATTGAACCCGTTGCGGAATGCAGCCTCTTATTGCGTTTTGCTCACCCGCCATCGGCCGATCTCTCACTCGATATCGGACAAATTGCGCAACAGATCATGGTGCAGTTTTCTGCTTACCTGATGAATGTCACCCCTTCTTACACTACCATTTTGATCGATTACCTTCCTTATCGTATAAGTCAAAGGGAGCTAGAGCAGCAATTGTTCACAGCGATCGCGGCCTTATCTTTAGCTGTGGAAGCCACCCACAATTTGGTTGAGCTTGGCGCTTACTACGATGAAAGTGTCGGCCCAGATTTGAAGCGCTACCATGCGCTTGGTTTATCCACGCAACAAGTTATCGCGCTACACACTCAAACGGTCTACACCGTTTGTGCCGTCGGTTTTGCACCAGGCTTTGCCTTTATGGCTGAAGTAGATGAACAATTACGCTTACCGCGCCATGCCACCCCACGCCTTAGTGTGGCCAAAGGCAGCGTCGCGATTGCAGAACAGCAAACGGCCGTCTATCCGAACAACTCTCCCGGGGGATGGAATATCATCGCTAATTGCCCCCATGCGCTCTTTTCTCCTCATCAAACACCAATGACGCCTTTTTCGATTGGAACTAAAGTGAAGTTTACAGCGATGACTCGCGAGGAATTTTTATCATTAGGAGGTGAAATACCTCAATTAGCCTCGCAGTGGGAGCACCATTCATGAGCCCCCTACTACAGGTGATAAAACCCGGTCAACTGAGCTTAATTCAAGATTTTGGCCGCTTTGGTCTCAGTCATATCGGTGTTACTCAATCAGGACCAGTCGATGATTACGCCTACAGTTGGGCCAACCATTTACTGGGTAACCGAGTCAATTTAGCAACGCTTGAAATCACGCTTGGTCAGGCGGAATTTCATGTTAAACATCCATGTATGCTGGCAATTGCAGGTGGTGATTTATCGGCCACGTTAGATGGAAAACTGATTGGTAATTGGCGAAGCTTTAGCGCGCAAGCCGGGCAAACACTGAAATTTGGCCTAGCCAAAAATGGCTTAAGAGCTTATTTGGCCGTGCGCGGAGGGTTCATTGTGCCTCACCATTTAGGTAGTGTTGCCACCGTACCCAAAGAACAGCTTGGTGGGTTAACGCAAAACGGTGTACCACTGCAAGCGGGCGATTCACTGCACTTTAATCCCCACGCTATCGATAACAAACCCGTACACATTACTTTTCGTTATAAGCCTGATTATAATCTGCCACTTAAATTACGCGTCATTGAAGGCTACCAAGCCCTGCAATTTTCATCGCAGCAACTCGATCGCTTTTATCAAACCAGCTTCACTGTCAGTCAGCATGCCGATCGCATGGGCTATCGTCTTAATGGCGATACGGTTACCCCACCCGCGACACCTATTTTATCGGAAGGAATTGCTTTGGGGGCGATTCAAATCCCGCCAGATGGCCAACCGATCATTTTACTCAACGATCGCCAAACCATCGGCGGTTACCCTAAATTAGGGTGTGTGGCTCGCATTGATCTGCCCCGTTTGGCACAAGCAAAACCGGGGCAGAAAATACGTTTTGTCAAAGGTGATATACAAGGCCTGCAAGAGGTTTGGTGCCAATGGGCGCGTTATTTCGGCTACTAACGACTATCACCTTGCTCCTTTAGAAAACCGCAAGGTGTCACCAATCAAACCATACCGACAATTTTTGCCAATGCTTCAGGATAAGCGCGTGCCTTAGCTAACGCGATGGCTTTCTCTTCCACCTGCTCAAGAGCCAAACTCATGCTGATTGGGTGACGAGCTTCTATCGATTGTAGCAAGTCTTCATCGTTCACTAACTGCCAATGCTGAACAATTTTAGTTGCCGCTTCCAACGCGGATGAACCTTTGACCACTTCGATTCGCGCATAATTATGAGCTTCAAACGTAACATCAGCGGCTCGTAATGTGGCATCTTGGCCAGGAATTTGCTGCGCACCAAACAGTGGCTTACCAGCCACTTGAGCTTGAATATACTGTGGGATGAACTGACTCATGTGGTGTATGGCTCGTTCACTGCGCTCTTGCAGTGCGTCCTGTTGCCAACCGTTCTTAATTTTGCGTTCGAGATAATCAGGCAATACGGGCTGTGATGATCCAGCTTGCGAGGCCACTAACCCATCTTTAAATAACGTGATTCCCTCGGTCATACCATGCAACTGAAATAGACCATCAGCATACGGTGTTAGCTGAGCCATTCCTTGTGGGGTGCCTCTTGGCCCGTGAAAAATCACTTCTGGCCATTGCTGGTCGCATTCTGCCCAACGGGTAACGTAGGCCGCTTTAAATTCCACCAAGCGTTGACGCGGAGCCTTAGCCAAATCATCGACTATTCCCGTTTCATAACCACATGCATTGACTAAATAATCGGCATGGATAACGTGTTCATGCTCTTGATCATCCAAATAAACGAGCTGCCATTGCTCATCAATAAAATCAGATTTGATTAATTTAGCGTGCGTTAAAACTTGGCAATGAGGCATCGCCGCTAACGCAAGCTCAGCACTGGCCGCCAGCCGAAAAACACTCCAACCGTATTCCTGCACCGCAATGACTGGGTACTTCAACTGATTTAAATCTGCATGTTGAGCAAAAGGGATCACCCAATCATCGAATGATGTCGGTTGATCACTCTGTTGCTGAGTTGCTAATACCTGCAGTGCTTCACGGCTGTAGAGTTTGAAATACTCTTGGGGTTGACCAAGCTGCTGATTACGTGGGTCTTCATCAACCAATTGTTGATAGCTGCGCTGAATAAGCTCTAGCCTTGGTAATAAGGCTTGCGGCTCACCGCCATCACTATGCGGAACAGCAATCACAGTCGGTCGCTTATTCAGCGTGTGTGGGTAGAGCCTGACGGTTTCAATCGATTGCTTAAGTAACTCAAGACACTGCTGCTGCGAAATTTCGCGATAGAGGTTACCGCCCGCGTGCAGATGGCAAATCGGCGGCCCATTAACGAGGCCAGCGCTTTTTTCCAAAAGCAGCACATTGAGCCCCAGTTCTCCCATATGAACGGCGGCAGTGGCACCAGCCACACCCCCACCAATAATTGCGACACATGGAGAATCTGTATTGAACTTTTTATATGACATAAGATACGAGTACTCTGGAAAACCCGGATGCATTCTAAAGCTTGTAAAGCGTTATTAAAATCACATTTTTCACGTGGTCTTATCTGTTTTACGACTAACAAGCAATACGCATAATCGACAAATAACTTAAAAAATTGCTTGACTCAATAAAGCCAAAACGACGTTTTTTCAACCTTGTGAATAACAAAACTGCGCAACCCAAGGTAACTACGGGGCTAAGCGCAAATAGGCCGTTATCAAGCCGTCGAGTTATCCCAAACTTTATCCACTGTTTTTGTGGATAACTCAGTCTGGGATTATCGATACCGCTAGTTAAAGTCTTTATTTATAGGGGTTAACAGCCGCTTAATTAAACTACTCACGACCAGCGATAATGTGCAAAACGTCGCCAAGGGTAGCACCAACCACATGCTGTAATGCGCCATAGGTTCTAGTTCAAAACCGAACTTCATGACGCTGGCCACCACCGCGTCAGAGCCAAGGCTTGCGACAACTCCGGCAATGAGCGCCATCAAACCGTATTCAGCCCAAATAGTCTGCTCAACGCGGCGCTTGCTGGCCCCTAAAGTGCGGTATAAGCGAATTTCTTGTTGCCTCTGGCTTAAACTTAAACGCAACAGGGTAAAAATCAGTAAAATACCAGCAATCACGCTCATTGCAGCCAGCACTGTCACTGACCAGATAATTTGCGTCAGCAAAGTTTGAATCTTATCGCCCATTGCCCGGATATCCATCAAACTGACCGTAGGGTAAGTGCGAGCAAGGGTGGCAAGCAAGGCGTTATCTTGATCTTGCGCTCTGAAACTCACCAGCCACGTGGCAGGGATCTCCTGCAATAGGTCTGGGGTAAAAATGAAATAGAAGTTAGGCTTCATTTCTCGCCACTCGACTTGGCGAATGGAATTTACTTTCGCTTCCACGGTTTGGCTATTGATCACAAAGCCTAAACTATCACCCAGTTTCAGCCCCAAATCACGAGCAACGTCCGATTCAACCGAAACGCCACCTTGCTCTGTCCACACTCCTGCCGTCAGTTGGTTATTGCTGGGTAGCGATTCTCCCCAAGTGAAATTGAGCTCTCGCCTCAACGCATCACTCCCCTCTTCACCTTGAGCTTGTTGCTTGGCCTCTATGCCATTAATAGTCGATAAACGCCCTCGGATGATCGGATAGGCTTGCGAACGCACAATGTTGGCGCTGTCTAACGTGTTAAGGTAATCATTAACTTCATTTGGTGAAATGTTGAGTGCAAATGCGTTATGAGCATCGCTGGGTAAGGTTCGCTGCCAATCAGAGAGTAAATCGGTACGCACTAACCAGATGATCGCCAATAACATTAACGATAGTCCTAACGCGCCGAACTGGACTCCGGTCGTGATTGCCGAACGATTGATTCGGCTGAGCGCTAATTTAAGCGCGGTAGAGAGCGGAAGACGTCCTAAACTACGAGCAACCAAAACACTGACCACAGCAAGCACTGCAAAAAGCGTCACTATCCCAGCCAACACAATCCACACTAAGAGATTATTCCAATAAGCCCACAGCATCGGCACTAACGGAATCAAGATGAGCAACCCATTACGGCGATGATTCGGTTTCGCTCGCTCTGTTTGCATGACATTGAGCGCACTGGTATCTAGCAAATGCAGTAAAGGAATGCCGAGTGCAGGAAAAGCGATCAATACACTCGCCATCAGCGCAATAAAAGCGGGTTTAGCGCCATAACTCGGTAAAGGCGTAGGCAATAAATCCACCAGCGGCACGCGTAATAAAGACTCTAGGCCAATGCCGATCAATACCCCAAGCACCGCAGCAGAAACAAACAAAATCACCACTTGTACGATCAACCATTGGCGGATCCAACGTTTGCTCGCTCCAAGGCTTTTTAACATGGCGATGGTTTTTTGCCGCGTAGAAACATAGTGCTGACAAGTCAGGACTAATGTGGTTGCCGCCATGATGATCACAATCGCTACGGTTAACGACAAATATTGCTCTGTGCGTTCAAAAACCTCATTCGTTCGGCTGGCGCTATTTCGGTCGCGCCAACGATCGCTAGGCGTTAAAGTAACGGGCTGTTTTACTGCTTCAATCTGTCCATCATCACCATTAATGAACACGCTAAATTGCACTCGGCTCCCCAATTGAAGTGCACCAGTACGAGCCACATCGTCTTGGTGGATCAACACCGCGGGCATCTGTTGAAACGGATTAAAGCTGAGTCCCGGCTCCTCAAGGATGCGTCCCGATACCGTAAAGTCGGCATCGCCCAGCGTGACCTGATCACCAATTTGAACGTCTAATTGCGCAAACACTCGTTCATCTAACCACAGTTGATTCGGCGCAAGGTGCTGAAATGTCGTCACATCATCAGAAAGACGCATTTCACCGCGTAGCGGATAAGCACTATCCACTGCTTTGACAGTGACTAACTGCATACCGCGCTCACTGAATGCCATTGTCGCGTAACGCGTAAGTTGTGAAGACGGCAATTGCAAGCGCTCGATCTGATCGAGCAATGACGCTGGGGGTGGGTTTGCGGAAACAAACACACTATCGGCAGTGAGTGCGTCTTTACCTTGTTTAACAATCACTTGCTCCATACGCTCAGCTAAGGCAGTCAGCGCAAAAATACAAGCAATGATCAAGGTTAGCGCCACTGAAATAGGCCACAACTGTCCGTGGCGGATTTCACCTAAGCTCCAGCGAATTAATCGTTTATTGAGTGAACGGCTCGACATCTCGCTCATTACCGCTCCTCCAACATACCAGCTTGCATGTGGAAAATACGATCACATTGAGCCGCAAGAGCGGGATCATGGGTAACCAGCACTAAGGTCGTTCCGTGCTGCTTATTTAATTCAAACAATAATGAAACCACTTTTGCCGCGGTTTCTTGATCAAGGTTGCCAGTAGGCTCATCGGCAAACAGCACTTTCGGATTGATCATAAAGGCTCTTGCTAGCGCGACTCGTTGCTGCTCGCCCCCTGAAAGTTGTGCAGGAGAGTGATGCATTCGATGCGATAAACCAACGGCCGTCAACAAGGATTTAGCACGATCCACATCCTCTTTTTCGCCTTTTAACAAACAAGGTAGCGTCACGTTCTCTAACGCAGACAAGCTTGGGATCAGCAAAAAGCTTTGAAACACAAAGCCAACCGATTGACTGCGGATCGCCGCACGTCCTTCATCGTCCAGTTGAGACAATGGCTGACCCAATAGCTCTACCTCTCCGCGTGTCGGCGTATCAAGCCCAGCCAACAGCGTCATCAGGGTTGATTTCCCCGCACCAGACGTTCCGACTATCGCCACGCTTTCACCACTTTTGATCTCTAGGTTTACCTCTTTTAGGATTGTTAAATGCTCTTGATTGGTAGAGACTGTTTTAGATAATGAATGTGCTCTAATAACGGATGTTTGCATGACTCGACTTCTTTCCTTGATTTGTATTTTATTATTCTCGGCTAGCGCTAGTAGTACCACACTCTTGATATTGGGTGATAGTTTAAGCGCTGGTTACCAAATGCCGATTGAAAACGCTTGGCCTAGCTTGCTACCTAATGCCTTGCAAGCTGAAGGTAAATCAGACATTGATGTCATTAATGCCAGTATTTCTGGCGATACAACGGGCAATGGCCTAGCCCGCTTACCGTCACTACTCACCCTACATACCCCTGATGCGGTGCTTATTGAGCTTGGTGCGAACGACGGATTGCGTGGCTTTCCACCTCAATTGATCAGCAGCAATTTAACCGCCATCATTGGCCAAATAAAAAAAGCAGGCTCAACCCCTCTTTTGATGCAGATCCGCATTCCACCAAACTATGGCAAACGCTACAGCGATGCCTTTTATAGCCTCTATTCTGAGCTTAGCCTCAAACACACTGTGCCGTTACTGCCCTTTTTCTTAGAGCAAGTGATCATTAAACCCGAGTGGATGATGGCTGATGGCTTACATCCGACGGTCGACGCTCAGCCGTGGATCGCCAATTTTGTTGCGCAACATTTAGCAGAGCATCTCTGATTTTAATGCCTCAGCTCAATGAACTTTACCTAGTTTTACGATATTTTTTAGACCATTCCCCTAACCGCAAAGGTACAAACTATGCACATTGAACCTGTGATCAAAGGTGTGGTCGCTCGCTCTGCTCATCCACTCGGATGCGAACAAGCTGTGTTACAACAGATTAATTACGTAAAATCTTGCAGACCGATCACTCACGGGCCAAAACGAGTTCTCATTTTAGGCGCATCTTCAGGCTTTGGGCTCGCCGCCCGCATTGCCCTGACCTTTGGTGGTTCAGAAGCCGATACGATTGGCGTTTCCTTTGAAAAAACGCCATCAGAAAAAGGGGTTGGTAGTGCTGGTTGGTACAACAATCTCTTTTTTAAACAACAGGCCGAACAAGCGGGTCGAGTCGCCGTCAATATCGATGGGGATGTTTTTTCACCATCAGTACGCGAGCAAGTGATTGAAGCGATAGAGACCTATTTTGAAGGGGAAGTCGATTTAGTCATTTACAGTATCGCCAGCGGCATGAGACCAAAACCCAATTCAGATCAGTATTGGCGCTCCGCCATCAAACCGATTGGTGAGGCCGTTTCTGGTGCGACGATATTACTAGAAAACGATACGTGGGTAGAAACCACCATTGCCCCTGCAAATGACGAAGAGATCGAAAGTACACTGAAAGTGATGGGTGGCGAGGATTGGGAAAACTGGATAGATACGCTGATCAACACTGAATCGATTGCACAAGGGTGTAAAACCATTGCTTTTTCATACATCGGCCCTCAGATTACTCACCCCATTTATCTTGACGGTACACTTGGACGCGCCAAAATTGATTTGCACCAAACCAGCCACTCTCTCAACCTAAAATTGTCTAACTATGGCGGCGGGGCTTATGCGACTGTTTGTAAAGCTTTAGTCACGAAGGCGAGCGTGTTCATTCCCAATTTAAGCCCTTACATTGTCGCATTGTATAAGGTGATGAAAGAAAAAGAGACGCACGAAGGATGTATCGAGCAGATGCAGCGTCTGTTTAGCGAAAAACTCTCTAGCAAAGGCAAAGTACCCGTTGATGGCGAACGACTGATCCGTATGGATGATTGGGAGCTCAACCCAGATACTCAGCAAAAAGTGGCCGATTTACTGGAGAAAATGGATCAGTACAACTTTAAGCAACTAGGTGATTACAAGGGCTTTAAGCAAGAATTCATGCAGCTCAATGGCTTCGACTTTGATTGTGTTGATTATGCTCAAGAAATTAATATCGACCATTATATCAAGCAAGCCGATTAACTCCTTCCGTATCATTTACGAGACACAGCTAACTATCTCAATGCCCCAATATTTTATTGGGGCTTTTTTTTGTTACATTGGCGGCGCGTTCTTATTCTTAATACCATACTATGGTCATAGGAGCGGATCTTGTCATCGTCAGTCTAGAGCAATGAATGCTCGGCTTTTTTAAGCTTTGTCATCCAAAGGAATTTGATAATATGTCGAAAATAAAGACACATGAGATGCTCATCCCCTCTTCAATGATGGATGGATGGCAGCGCATTGTGAATTTACTCGCTGAAATTTTAAACGTTCCGAGCGCATTAATCATGCGTGCTAGCCAGCAAAAACTCGAAATATTCTGTAAAAATACCAACGTCGACAACCCCTATCAAACCGGACATAAAGAACCCTTAGGACAAGGTCTGTACTGTGAAACTGTGATGCAAACACAGCAGGAACTATTGGTCCCGAATGCTTTAGCCGATAAAAAATGGATGCATAATCCAGATGTACCACTGGGCATGATTGCCTATTGTGGCATCCCATTAAAGTGGCCGAATGGTGATATATTTGGCACCATTTGCGTACTCGATAGCAAGGAGAACCATTTTGGCCCCACCTATCGGCAGTTACTGGAGAGTTTTCGCGATACCATTGAATCCCATCTCACCACCTTATACCAACAAGTAAGACTTCAGCAGCTCAATGATGAGCTTCAGCTTCGCGTCGATAACCGAACACAAGATCTTGCTGATCTCAACTACTCGCTCACGCAAGAGATCGATAAACGCCGCGCCGCAGAACAACAGATTCAATATCAAAAGTGGCATGACATCAGCACAGGTTTTTTAAATCGCAACGCACTTGAACTGGAGCTCAAAAATAGCCTTTTACAAGCAACAAAGCAGCACAGCGAAGTTGCCGCCATTCATATTGGTTTCACTAATGCTCGTCATATTCAATCTCACTTTGGCTACCGAGCATGGGATCAAGTCATCGCTCGATATCGTGAGCGACTAGGCCGCTGCGATAAAATTGAAATATTGACCGCTCGACCCACATCGACAGATTTAGTCTTGATCGTCAAAACAAAACTATTAGCGCGTCACTTGGAAAAGTTGTGCCATAAATTGGTCGAAATCGGTCATTCTGAATTTAAGCTCGATGACCATAATGTTCATCTTCATTCCTATATTGGTATTGCAACGAGTTTAGACACTGACAATGCTATAGAACTGCTCAAACAAGCTTCTGCTGCCATGGTCTCTTGCAAAGATTCCGGTCATAAATTTTGCTATCACTCGCAAGTATTCAGTGACTCACTCCGGCAAATCAACCAATTAGAAAGCTACTTATTACGAGCAGTGCGCAACGATGAGCTCATGCTCTATTTTCAACCTAAGGTCTCTCCAACCACTCATCGCTGGACGGGGGCAGAAGCACTACTACGTTGGCGGCACCCCGTATTGGGCGATATATCCAATGAAACCTTAATTCACATGGCCGAACAAAATGGACTGATTTTTGAAGTGGGTAACTTTGTCCTGCGATCGGCCATCGAAAAAACGAGCCAATGGGCAAAACAGGTCGATAATTTCAAAATGGCCATTAACGTTTCAGCCGTCCAATTGAAGAATGCCCAATTCGCAGACCAAGTTCGTGAGCTACTGAACACCTACCAACTTCCAGCTCGGTACTTAGAGTTGGAAGTAACAGAAAGCTGTTTGATTGCGGATGAAGTGGTGGCTCGCAACACACTGCGAATTCTACACCAACTAGGTGTGACGTTGTCACTTGATGATTTCGGCACGGGCTACGCCTCTTTCAGCTATTTGAAAAAATTTCCCTTCGATTGCATAAAAATAGATAAAAGCTTTGTACATCAATTGGATCAAAGTGAGGAAGATAAAGAAATTGTTCGCTCAATTATTCACGTTGCCAAAAAATTAAAGCTGAAAGTGATCCTCGAAGGGATTGAAAATCAAAGCCAAGAAGACTTTATCATCAGTGAAGGGTGTGAGTTTGGCCAAGGCTATTTCTATGGTAAACCGATGCCTTGTGACGAGTTTGAGGCTGGGCTACTGAACCAAAATTATGCACACCCTGTCGAGACAAAGGTTTTGTAGGATAAAGGAATCCCTTATCATGTCTTTACTCTCAGTGTGGCGGTTCCTATAATCGCCGCCTTTCCTTTCCAAACGAGCGATATCGAGATGGATTTATTAACATCAATTCTCAAAAAGCTAGAAAAACAGAACTACCGCGCCTATCAGCAGATCAAAGGTCAATACGAATTTGGTGATTTCACCTTGCATATCGATCATATCCAAGCGGACCCTTACGCTTCTGCATCTCGCTTTCGCGCTACTCGAGCATGGTCTCTGACCGGTCTGGAATGGTTAAAAGAGAAATCACCTGCTTATCAAATGGCTGCAAGAGATTTTATCGCTCGTAGTTTTGCGGAGTTTGCTAAGCAAGAGAACCATATTTCCATCGCATTGACGGGCCAAACGGTGCTTGATAGTACAGCTGTTCTCTTTACGGAGCATGGTATTGAGCTTCGTTTTCGCATCAATTTACCCGCTGAAGGTCGTGACATTCTGGCCAAGAAAGCGCTCAACATCATCACCTTCTACCTGCCAAAATTCATTCGCAGGGCCACCATTGAACGTGAACTGGATAAAGATGCCCTACTTGAGCATTGCGCTGTGATCGAAGATCAAGAAGCAATGCGTGCACAACTGGCACAGCACAATCTGGTTGCTTTTGTGGCCAATGGCAGCGTATTACCTCGCTTGGCAGGTAACTGTGATCTGCCGATGAAAGACGCCGTTACTTTCCAAGCCCCCACATCGCTAGAAGTCGAGCTTGAGACACCAAACCAAGGCAAAATTAAAGGACTCGGCATCCCCAAAGGTATAACCCTTATCGTCGGCGGTGGTTTTCACGGTAAATCGACTTTGTTAACGGCGATTGAGCGTTCAATTTACAACCATATTCCCGGTGATGGCCGTGAGCGAATTGTTACGGATCATCAAGCCATGAAAATTCGCGCTGAAGATGGCCGTTGCGTACATAATTTAAATTTGTCCAACTACATCAATCACCTACCTATGGGTAAAGAAACCTCCGATTTCAGCACTCAAGATGCGTCCGGTTCAACATCGCAAGCAGCGTGGTTACAAGAATCCATTGAATCTGGCGCTAGTACATTACTAATTGATGAAGATACTTCCGCCACCAACTTCATGATCCGTGATGAGCGTATGCAAGCGCTGGTTAGTAAAGGTGATGAGCCCATTACACCATTGGTTGATCGTATCGGGCAACTTCGCGATGATTTGGATATCTCAACACTGATCGTCATGGGGGGATCCGGTGATTACTTAGATGTCGCCGATACTGTCATCCAGATGCATGACTACCACGCTGTTGATGTGACTAACAAAGCTAAAGAAGTCATCAAACAGCACCCAACTGCTCGTCACAACGAATGTGAAACGCCACTGGCTATTTTCCCAGAACGCGCTGTGAATCGCACTGCGCTGCAAAAATTACTGGTTGATGGTAAATTCCGAGTCTCTGCCAAAGGCCTTGATTCGCTTCGCTTTGGCAAAGAATTTACCGATTTAAATGCGTTAGAACAATTGGAGTCACCTTCTGAAGTCAATGCGATTGGCTGGACTTGGTTCCAGTTTGCGCAGACTCCGGGGTGGTCAGCGCAACCAAGCAAAGAGATGATGGCTTTATTAGCAGGAACATGGCACCAAAATATGCCAAACCACGGTGACTTGGCGAAACCACGTGTCATCGATGTGATGGCGGCGTTGAACCGTATGCGCAAGTCGCAATTTAAAAACCACCAGTAAAGATTAACTCCCCTACAACAAAAGCCAAAAGAAGCGAGAGATCGCTTCTTTTTTACTTCAGTACCTTATTGCTTCAGTACATTACAGGTAGTTAGCTTAGGTATGCCTTACAGTGCCAGTTGACCTTATTCGACAAATATCTTGTCTAGAGTTTAAGGTTTGGGCTTTAACTATTTTGCCGCAAAATATTCCATGCTTCACACAACACTCGAAACGTTTCAGCATTGCCATTGTCTCTATCTGGATGCCACTTTAGTGCCAACTTGCGCCATGTTTTCCGGATTTCAATTTGCGTCGCTTCCACTGGTAATTTAAACAGCCTCAATGCTTGAAGACGATTCATATTAAGGTTACTCGTTCCACCCATTGCTTCACGGTAACGAGTCCAAAATTCGTTCAACAAGCGGCGCACTTCTCCTTCATCAGCCTCATAATTTTTCCACTGAGTGTAATAATCACGCAATGGTTCATCTGGGTCGATTTCACAATTAACGGCACGATGCGCAGGCATTAGTACAATGTCCATTGCTGATACTTGTAACCACTTTTCAGGGTAAAGCGTCTCTTGAAGCTGATAGAGCGCGTTCATGATCAAAAAATTACGCTTAAAGAGGTCTTTTTCAGGTGCGCTATCAAGTACAGGCATGAATCCCTGTTCACTTAAATGTGCCGCTAACGTATGGACTTTCCAACCGGAAGGCTGTTTACGCAACACCTCCAACATTGGCCAAAGCAGCGGATTTTCCATGTAAGATTGAAACTGAGCGGTAAGTTCTAAACTTTCAGACATACTTTCGGGCCTACTTTGGGACATAGTCTCGACGTTCACATTAAGGTTCTCTCTTCATTCAAATCCAATATCGCTTTTTTGTCGAGTTTCTTACCGCATATTATCTTGGCTTTTTGAACTAGAGTCCGTTTATCACACGCACTATCTATCAATACATAAAAAGAGAAAGATCGAGTTGTTGCATGATCTTCTCCACCTTGCAGATCTCTTTGCCAAGACAATGCGAAAATCAATCACAAAACGAAGGTAGATACGCACATCTCAAACACAAATTTCTACGTCTATAAGATACAGAATTCAACAAAATTGAACATCGTGCAAAATAGTGGCACTATCCATCGGTATTTTGTGATAGGAAAAACCATGTCTCTCAACTTCTCACGCACGCTTTTATTTTTGACGGCGATCTACGGTGTACTCTTTCTATTTTCAGCGATCGCGCCGGTTTCTCGTGCTGTCTGGTTAGCAGAAATCATCCCTGCGCTAGGGATCTTAGCACTCGTCTATTGGGCTTCAACAAAACTACGCTTTAGCTCAACGGCTTATATTCTGATGTTTGTGTGGCTTAGTTTGCATACCATTGGGGCTAAATATACATTTGCAGATGTTCCGTTTGCTTGGTTCAACGAACTGATCGGATCATCTCGTAATAATTTTGATCGCGTCGCTCATTTCTCAATTGGCTTTTATGCCTACCCTATCGCTGAATATTTAATTAGAAAGCAGCTCTGTAAACCGCTAATTGCCTCATTGTTCGGGCTTTTCTCTATCATGAGTATCGCAGCAGGTTACGAAATTCTTGAATGGTGGTATGCCTCAATCGCGGGTGGTGATGAGGGAATCGCTTTTCTGGGTTCACAAGGCGACATTTGGGACGCACAAAAAGACATGTTATGCGATACCCTTGGGGCAATGACGGCACTTTGCCTATTATGGTTTAGGCCAAAATCAAACATTCCTTACAGTGAAGTATGAAATGCCTCTAATTTTTGGAACTAAGGTAAATATTACCGAGAGCAAGTTTTGATTAGTGTTTATTCTGTGAGTACGGAGAACATGACTCTCCCTTTTTGCTGCTGAGAATTGATTATGAAAAATATAAATAAAACACTTGAAAAAATAGACTGCTGTCCACTTTGTCAACATGATGAATACTTTATTTCCACAAACAATGAAAAGTTTATCTGCGCACAATGTGGTTTTAAAACCGACCACTTACAAAGCGTCCAGCAAATGATTGGTGTACACACAGCGCTAATCAGTCATAAACACATTCATTGCTTGGCCAACAATGTGCATTGAGCCATGGTTTAAGCTCGAGTAATGTGTCGATAACAACGACATTAGGCGCTTGAGAAAAACCCTGTGGGTTAAGAGGTGCTAGCTGAACGGTTGGTACCTCTGCATTGATACCCGCTTCAACCCCTTTTGCTGAATCATCCACATAAATGCATTCTTGCAAAAGAAATCCCATATTCATCGCACAATAACGAATCAAATCAGGTTCAGGCTTCCAGCTATTCGCATCAAAGGCTGAAAAAATGCGTCCTTCAAACAAAGGGAGCAAACCGCTCCGTTGTAAAATTGATGATATTTTTTCTTTAGGTGCATTAGAGGTAACACAGTATTCAATACCCTGCTGGCGTAAATACTCAAGTAGTTCTATCGCACCATCCATGGGTGAAAGATATTGCTGGAAGAGCTCATTAACTTTATCCCGATAAAGGTTCTCTAAAAGATCAAGATCGGCGTTAATGTTCGTATGTTCAAGCGCCTGAAACAGTATGTCCGCAATCTTCCCACCTTCAAAATGGTTAATCACTTGTGCAAAAGTAAGGTGGGCTCCTAGTTGGTTCAATACATTGACTAGCGCTTCGCAGCACAAACGCTCACTATCAACTAAAGTACCTTCACAGTCGAAAATAATACATTTTATTTTTTTCTCAGTCATAAACACTTCCTTCATCCAATGCTTAATTTTAACCGTTGGGTGAATGTATAAAATGATTGAGTTAACAGAATGAAACGAAGATAAGAGTTGATATGCATAACTTATAGCCACATCACTCTTTTACGCTCAGTACGATGTTGCAGCTGACGTTATCACCACCTGTCGTGTCGAAGTGCAAATTCAGAATAAATATGATTCTAGACTCTGAATGAAGCACTTTAACAGGACAATCTACTGTTCTATAAAAACATTACCATTGCACTCATGATTAGCACGCCATTTTGCGAGCAACAACCGCGTGAATACATCTTCACCTCCAAATGCATTTTTATCCAGAGTCACGATGTCAGAGATGAGTATCTCATGTGAAGTGGAGGTGACGATACCAGCAGCCACAGGCTCCCCATTTTGAAAACCTAAGTAAAGCTCGCAAGGTGCTGAATAAATGATTTGGGTAAAGAATTCGATAACTTTTGATTGATCGTTTTTATCGCTCCATAAGCTTGCTTGCAACAGAGCAAACCATATTGTCATCCGATGAAAATCAACCAAATAAACCTCTTCGAGCAACGATAGGTTAGGCTCCTCAGTGAGCTCAATAAAAGGGCGAGAACTGCGTTGAACAACCGCTTTTTGGTAGAGATCTCGACCTTGTAAGCTCTCTTCTGTTGGAAATTCGACATTCACTTGGTCAAATAGCCATTGGTTTTTAATGGCGGCAACGTCAGGTTGGTTAATCATTGTTATTTACTTCTTCTTCTAATTGTTGCAAGCAGGATACTGACCAGATCGATATGCGACAAGCCATTACTCACATTATCCTCATCTAAACTGCAGATATGCTGGCCAAAACATCAACATAACAGCCTATATCATTCTCCTTTGATGCTGCTATCATGTGCAGAAAGATGGATAAATGGATTATAGACATGAACAAGAAACTCATCACCACCGCATTCATACTTAGCTTTGGTTTAGTTGGCTGCGATAGCAATGAAGTTGGCGATGTATCGCTCGGATTTTTCACGCTTAAAGACGTAAAAATCGAAAATCTAAGTGATGATATTGTGACTGGTGTTACGTGCCATATTGCTTCAATTGAGGCTAATTTAAGTCTTTCTGATCCAAGTGATAGCTCAATCTCGTGTCGTCAGACTGGTGACATTACGCCAGAGATGATTGCAAAAATTGATAAGAGCAAATCAGGCGAAATCGTGTTTAAGAAGTCAAAAAGCATTTTCTTCAAGTCAATGAAAGTCAGACGTATCTACGATGCAGAAAATCAAACCCTGATCTACTTGTCTTATACTACCAAAGAAACAGATGGTAGCTTCAAGCACAGCCTATCGACCGTACCGCTTTGGGGGACTAAGGCTTATAGTACGGACATAACGCTCACTAAATAGCCGCTAACGCCTCGGCGATCTGGATTTAGCTCACTTTTTTATGTAATAAAAATGAAAGGAACCTTTCATATCCGTGATATGATGCGGGAAATTTTCAATTCTCATTTTTCAACATGAAGTTTCCTGGACAGCGTAAATCTAAGCACTATTTTCCGACTCATGCTCGTGACCCTCTCGTCAATCAAATTCAACAAACGGCTATGCTCCACCGCCCAACAGTGGTCGGTGTTGGGCAAACCATTGTTGATATTGAAGCTCGTGTAGACAATGAGTTCTTAGAGAAACATCAATTGAGTAAAGGTCACTCACTGGTGCTCGAAGAGAGCAAAGCCGATGCGCTCTATGAAGAGCTAGTCGAACGAGGTTTAATTACTCACCAATACCCGGGAGATACGATTGGCAACACACTGCACAACTACTCTGTGTTGGCCGATAGCAAATCCGTTTTGCTCGGCGTGATGTCCAAAAATATTGAAGTCGGCTCATATAGCTATCGTTATTTGTGTAGAACCTCATCGCGCATGAACCTAAACCATCTTCAAACTGTCGATGGTCCTATCGGGCGTTGCTACACCCTAATTTCTGATGATGGAGAGCGTACCTTCGCCATTAATGAAGGGCATATGAATAAACTTCGCCCTGATAGTGTTCCTGAAGAGGTTTTTGAAAAAGCTTCCGCTTTAGTTGTTTCTTCTTACTTAATGCGTGGAAAGCCCGAAGATCCAATGCCACTTGCGGTCAAACGCGCTATTGAGATCGCTAAATCCAAGCACATTCCAGTGGTGTTAACCCTAGGCACTAAGTATGTAATTGAAGGTAATGCGAAGTGGTGGCAAGGCTACATCAAAGAAAACATCACAGTCGTCGCCATGAATGAAGAAGAAGGTGAAGCGTTAACTGGTGAGAAAGATCCACTGCTTGCGGCTAACAAAGCACTCGAATGGGTAGATTTAATCCTCTGCACCGCGGGGCCCGTGGGTCTTTATATGGCTAGCTACACCGATGAAAGTGCAAAGCGCGAAACTGAACTACCTCTCCTACCGGGTAATATTGCTGAATTTAACAAGTACGAATTTAGCCGTGCGATGCGAAAACAAGACTGCCTCAACCCAATAAAAGTGTATTCACACATTGGCCCTTACTTGGGTGGCCCATTGGAAATCAAAAACACTAACGGAGCGGGAGACGGAGCGCTATCGGCTTTATTGCACGATATGGCCGCGAATAGTTATCATCAACGCAATGTTCCAAACTCTGCCAAACATGATGTGCCGTATCTCACTTACTCTTCGTTATCTCAGATCTGCAAATATGCAAACCGTGTCAGCTACGAAGTGCTCACACAGCACTCTCCTCGTTTATCACGAGCATTACCAGAACGTGAAGATAGCCTAGAAGAAGCGTATTGGGATCGTTAAATCGTATGACTTCTACATGAATAAAAGCGACAATTTGTCGCTTTTATTATTTCCACAACGAATAAACCGCACGATGCGATCCTACGTTATTTAAGTCTCACCATTTCGTTTCAGAAATAACAACTTCCGTGAAATAAACTGATAACTTGTGCCTAATTGATGAATCAATAGTTTTATAATTGAGACATCTTAGTACAAGCGTTATAGTACTCTTTAAAGATGAGTCATAGAGCAATGTTTTGGATCAAGACTCACAATTATCATCCATTGCTGCTTTCGCTTGAATTAGGATTAACATGACAATGTCATTTCCGCAGGAAGAGTATTCAATTTCAGACCTAGACAGTGCCGTTGCAAAGCAGCGTCTGGTTCATATTCTCGATTTTTTTAGTCAAGGTCTGTTTTATATGAGCAGCGATGGAAACATGGTGCTCTATAATCCAACATTTTATGTACAATTTGGTGTAAACAGCGAAACTATTTCCTATGCTGATTGGCTGAGTTTGGTTCACCCTATGGATCGTGCACTGCTCAATAGCCGCGTAGACGAGCATATCAGTACCACTGAATCAAGGGAAACGATTCAATACCGAGTCAAAAAAGCAAATGGTCAATATATCTGGTTAGAGGGGAATGCGGTCACAAAAAGTGTGAACGGTGAACATTTTATGGTGGGTAGCCATAAAGATATCTCCGATCAAAAATTGATGGAAGATTACATTCATCAAGCTGCATTTTTTGACAGCTCATCAGGCCTCTATAATCGAAGTAAATTACTGCTCGATATTGATGAGAAAGCACTCAAAATTGGAGAGCCTTATTCACTTATCTACATCCAACTTGAAGATATTAAGTCTTATCTCAATCAATACGGCTCAGATATTGTTAAAGATTTACTGAATCACGTCGTAAGTGCACTGCGTGAACTGCCCGATGAATTTGCTGATTTTTACCGTATTCGTTCTGACGATTTTGCCATATTACTTAGAGGAGAACGCTCATACGATGAGCTCAAGCATATCTGCTCTCAAATAATGAAGCACTACTCGAAATCAGCCACAGAGCATGGGCACCTCTATGGTAATGATATTAGCATTGGTGTCTATCCTGAGATAAACCGTACTATATCTGCCGATGAGTTGTTAAATATTGCATCACGAACTTGCCAATTTGCTAGTGCCAAAAATCATTCTCGTATCGAAATTTACAGTGGCCGAATTCAAAAAAACGTTGATCGTTATTTCTTCATCGAAAGAGGCTTAAAGGAAGCATTAGATCAACGTTCATTGTCCGTGAAATTCCAACCCATTATTCATGCACAATCAGGACAGATATCCAGCTTTGAAGCCTTAGTCCGCTGGCGATCAAAAGAGTTTGGTGAGATTTTCCCGGACGAATTTATTCCCGTTGCAGAAAAAAAGGGGCTGATTGTTGATTTAGGCTATTTTGTCTTCAAAAAAGCCTGTGAGTTTATTGGCCGTTACAATAAACAAAATGGGGTTAATATTCGGGTTAATATTAATGTTTCAGTCCTTCAACTTCTGAAAAGTGACTTCCCACAACAGATACTAACAATGGCTAATGCTTCCGGTGTATTGCCCTCTTCTATTGTGTTAGAACTGACGGAAACTGTCATACTCGATGGCGATAAAAATGCGATTAACCAGCTTCACTCCTTAAATGAAATGGGGTTTCAACTGTCGCTGGATGATTTTGGAGCTGGTTTTAGCTCACTCAATAGCTTCTTTGATTTGCCCCTCAATCAAATTAAAATAGACAAAAGCATTGTATGGAAAACACTGACTAACCCAGCATCAGAACAATATTTAGCCTTTCTCATCCAGTTTTGTCACACCAATGGCGTCGACATTGTTATTGAGGGGGTTGAAAATGGCGACATGTACCAAAAATTTAAAGAGATGGGGGCAACTTATTTACAAGGCTATTGGTTTTCAAAACCACTATCTTTAGCCAGTGCAAGCCGCTATACATTAAATGCTGTCAATGAATAAGCACAAAAAATAGCTTAGCTAAATTAATCACTTATACCTAAATTTTGAAGAAGCAGAGCGGAAAGGAAATAGTAAACCCTGTGAGCCCGACTGCGACTTCAAATCGCTCAAAGAGCGTTGTTATTCTTTTTCTAGCACTAAGCGAGCATTGTGAGCTTGTATGGGCCGATTGTTATTTCCCATCACACTATGTAGTGCTGCACTTTGTTGCTGTGACAAACTTTTCGGCTGCTTGACCACAAACCATCTCACGCCTTCACTGCAAGGTGGCGTTGTGAGTGACCCATTAAAACGGTAATACTCATCTAGCTTAGGTAACAGTGACTGTACTGCTAACTCTTTTGCTAACGGCACACTCGCCCCAACTTTAGGCAACTCCGCAGTAAGCTGGGCTAATGGTTCGTTCTGTGCGCCCGTTTCAAACATCACCGCCAAAACTGCCAGATTGCCAGCCGCATCAGCATGCACAAAATGCGCTTCTAAAGGATATTGATGTCCTTTAATTAAGTTTTCAGAAGGGGTATGGAAGTGAAATTGTTTGAGTTCAAATTCTGTACCATCCACTACCAGTGTATTTTTCCCTGAAACTGAGGCTTGCAGCGTGTGTCCATTGTTGGTCAATGCACCCACAACGCCTGAATAGTGGATATCTAAAGATTTTAAATCAGCTTCAACGAGGCCATTGATATCAATTGGGCTTTGATTTTTGCCCATTTCACAAATTTTAGAAACATGTCCCCAATGTTCAGGGCCACGTTCACCTTCATATCCCCATTCATTTGCTTGCGCCACATAGGTAAAGCAAACGCTAATTGCTAGGGTCAACAGTTGTTTTTTCATTATCGTTCCTTGAGACAGCTTGTTATCTAAAATGTAACATTCAGGTTAATATCACGCGCACATGGTAATACATTCTTCACACCGCATCCGTGGTGAAAAATAACATTACATTGACGTGACTAGTCATTCATTTCAGTTCGCGCTCACCCTTTCCATGGCTAGCGCCGAACAATGTTTTGGCAAAACTGTTCGATATGTTTTCGGGTGGTATTGGGGTTCATTAAAACCGCTTTTTCTCCCGGAATATGTAAGCAATGTCCAGTGTCATCATAATGAGTGCGCGCAATCGAATCGACCCAATTGGTGTTGAGATGCTGGCCTTTATGAGATAAAAACTGATGACGATGGTAGAGCGTATTCTCTACTATCGAATCAACCATAGAACCCTGACGTGCGACGTTCATTTCTTGCTCAAACATCGATTCAGCACACGTCACTTTCTGTGGGTCATAGAGGCGAAAAGTAACACTTGGCCCTTGGTTTTCTACTGCTGCCACCTTGCAGTGTGGTAGAGCGGCTAATTGGCAGCGTAAATAATTAGCATTTTGCAATGTATGACCAATCACGGTTTGGTAGCCTTCTATACCTAAATGTTGCAATGCTGAATAGGCAGAAAAAACACCCACGGCACTGCGTGAACATTCAATGGTCGATTGCAAATGGCTCTCTTCTCTTTGAGCATGTTCAAAGTAGGAGTAATAACCGGGGTCTGTTTTTAATACAGCGAGATCGTGTTTGTTTTTGAGCATCACCAAGCTGGAAGTATAAGGGACATAACCCCATTTTTGAAAATCGACCGTAAATGAATCCGCTAATTGTAAACTTTTAATCCTCGGCAGTAAGGATTCAATACCCGTCAGTGTTGCCCGATTAAGCGATAAAGGGTTGCGTTCAAAATCATACTCTTGAAAAAACAACATACTCCACCCAACAGCAGCATCAACATGAATGTGTGGTTTTATCGAAATCGCATATTCTTGGCATCTTCTTTCTCTTATCGCATAAACCTGTTCAATATCATCAATCGCGAAGGTATCGGTACTGCCAAATGTCAGCATTATGCTAGGAACAGCAATGCCATTTTTAAAACAGAAAATCAATTGTTGGTCTAATTCAGCCAAATCCATTTCATTGTTATCTTTAACTTTGATCCGAATCGCTTTACCTTGAACATCAACCCCCAACAACGACAAATTTGTCATGTTTGAATAGTGACCTGCTTCTGAATTGAATATCCTGTAATCTTCTCCCGCCAAACCATTCAGAGCTGACTTTGGCAACGCTTTTCGAATACCTAATAGATAGCCGTACAAATTACAAAATGTACCTCCTTGTGTGAATACTCCAGTCGCTTGATCACTATCATAGCCAGCTAAATGCGCGA
This sequence comes from Vibrio sp. B7, assembly GCF_963888765.1. Taxonomy (NCBI): domain Bacteria; kingdom Pseudomonadati; phylum Pseudomonadota; class Gammaproteobacteria; order Vibrionales; family Vibrionaceae; genus Vibrio; species Vibrio sp. B7. The sequence continues at coordinate 47,764 of NZ_CAWPKR010000036.1, read as the reverse complement.
TTTGCCGCACGACTAATTTTTCCAGTTCAATGGCATCTCCCGCATATTCGCTATAAACCAAGTTAGAGTTGGCAATAGTCGCAAGTAGCGCACCGTGAATGGCCGGGTCACAAGGTGTCGAAATCACATTTTCCACTGAGCGAGGGTCATCCCAGTTTTTTGAACGTTTGGCTGCATAAAGCGCTAAGTCGTTAAAAGGGTGAATGGCGTGGCTCGAGTGTTGAGGAATGGTGTTTGAATGCCGTAATTGTTGCTGCAATGCAGTATTTACCACGGTTGGCGCATCAATTTTTCGCTCTTCAAGCCAACGAGCGATCTCGTGAATACGATACAAAGGCCAACGATTGGGATCGCGAGCAAAAAAATGCGCTTTCACTGTCTGGAAAATTTGCTCAAACGCAGGGTTCAGTTGATTGGCGTGCTCATCTATCCACACGCTATAGTACGCTGTTTTCATGATGCTCTCTCCATGCTCAATCCCAAATAAAACGCCGCGTTAGCGGCGTTTTATTACTTTAATTTAAAGTTGGAAACCAAGCGGTCAAGCTCATGGTTTGAGTAAGAGAGTGACTCTGTAGCACTGACGGTTTGTCTGCCACTCACCACCAATGATTCAACGATGTCTCTTATCGCTAGCATATTGCGACTGAGCTCTTCTGCGACGGTACTTTGCTGTTCGGTCGCAGCTGCGATCTGCGTACTCAAATCATCAATTTCGGAAACGGAAGTACTCATGATGTTTAAACTACCAGAAACTTCGGACGTTTTATCTGCTGTGGTTTGACATTGGTTTTTAGTTTTGTCCATTGCGGCTACAACGCTATCCGTCCCTTCAAGTAGCTTGGCCAGCATATCTGATATTTCAGTAGTGCTGTTTTGCGTTCTCGCTGCTAAAGCACGAACTTCATCTGCAACCACCGCAAACCCACGGCCTTGCTCACCCGCACGCGCCGCTTCGATCGCCGCATTCAACGCAAGCAAGTTCGTTTGCTCTGAAATAGCGCCAATCACGGTCAATACTTCGCTGATCTTGATTGCATCTTTGTTCATATTGGCAATGCGCTCAGACATCTGTTCGACGTCACTCACCAATGAGCTGACCGTTTCAACCGCATTATTCACAATAATAATCGATTGTTTGGCCTCTTCGCTCGCCGAGTCAGTAATGTGATTCGATTGCGTAACGCTCTCTGCCACAGTACGTGCACTTTCACTCATTTCAGTAATGGCCGTCACCACTTGCTCTGTTTCAGATGAGTGCGAAAGCAGCATGCGCTCATTTTCCTTTGCCGTTTGACCTAACTGCTCAATATTAGAGGAGATGTTTTGACTGGCATCAGATATTTGCAACATCATTTTTTGTAGATTTTCTGAGAATAAATTGAAGCCTTGGCTTATCTGCGCTAAATCATCATCACCATTCACCTCCAAGCGGCGTGTCAAATCACCGGAGCCTTTCGAAAGATCAAGCACCGCTTTTTTCAGGCGTAGCAAAGGCTTGTAGATATAATTAAGAATGACGAAGATTGCCGCGACGCTGATAATGAGCAAAGTCACTCCAGTGTAAATAGCACTACTTTGCGCTTCATACACATTAGCTAACGCTGTACCTTTGTCGACGAACACCATCATGGTCCAGTACATGTTATCGGTTAGGTTAACGCGCTTGAAATAACCATCAAACTCAATACCTAAATAAGGAAATGACAAATGACCAGCATCTTGCTGGCTAAAAAGTTTCTCCATTTCGAGGAAATTAGGGCTGACTTGCGAGGGCGTTCGTCCAATATCACTAGGATCATCACTAGCAAAAAAGACAGCATTCTTGTCGGTTAGTGTCGCTGCACCGCCGGCAAAGCGCATATTACTGACTTGGACAATGACTTCATCCAGTTGGATATCTCCCAGCAAAACACCAATGAAACGGCTTTGTTGGTAGACAGGCATAACTACACTAATAACCTGTTTACCGGTGATTTTATCTTCATAAATTTCAGTTACCTGAGCAGTTCGAGAGGTTTTTGCTTGCTGATACCAATCCCTACTGGTGAAATTTTGTTGACCTGTAACAACTCCGTTGTCTTTGTCAAACGACATATAGGCACGGCCATCGTCATACGCCATAATGACATTTGAAATTTGCGCACTCTCAGCTAACAATCGAACTAAGTTGACATTCTCTTGATCAGAAAGAGCAGATCGGAAATGTTGTGAACCTTTAACTACGGCTTGATAACGTGTTTTCACCCAAGATTCGAGTTCAGAAACGTGATAGTTGAGCTTGTTTTGAGTTTCTGTGGTTAAAGAGGTAATCATCTTCTCTTTTAACGACAGCATGTTGATAGTGCCCAAAACGATTAAAGAAATCGCAACGAGCAGTGCTACGCTCACATATATTCTGCTTTTAAAACCTAAAGTCATAGATTCACCCTCACCGTATAACAGCTAGAAAGATTAAGGTGAAACTTGATCATATTATTAATATGAATGGTAGACCAATGAGACACCTAGCCAACCTAATAAAATTGGTACACGGCGAACACTTATGCAAGTTATGTCATTAATATTTAGTATTGAGTGCGCAAAATGAATTTTACATTGAAAGACAAGATGATGATTTTTAATGGAAATACGTTGAGATGATGGTTAAGAAAAACGCGCAGTGGTGATGCTGCGCGCTGACTTATTTTTTATGACGCCACGTTTGGCTTAGAAGCCCAAACGTAAAGCAGCTCTAGAGCAATTGTCGCACCAGCCAAAGCAGTTAGCTCACTTTGATCGTACGGAGGAGAAACTTCAACAACATCCATTCCCACCAAATTAATACCGGCCAATGCACGAATGATTTTCAGCACTTTATCGGAATTCAATCCACCACATACTGGCGTACCCGTTCCAGGAGCAAAAGCGGGATCTAAGCAGTCAATATCAAACGTTAGGTATACGGGTTTATCACCAATAGTTTGACGAATATTAGCGACGATCTCTTCCACTGACATATCATTCGCTTGCATCGCATTGATGACATTAAAACCGTGGCCTTCCTGTTTGTATTCGGTACGAATACCCACTTGCACAGAATGCTTGGCTGAGATTAACCCTTCCTTCGGCGCATGATAGAACATAGTGCCGTGATCATAAGCGCTGCCATTGGCATAGGTGTCTGTATGAGCATCAAAGTGAATCAATGCCATTTCGCCATAATATTTGGCATAAGCGCGCAATATAGGCAGCGTGATAAAGTGGTCACCACCTAAAGCAAGCATGGTTTTGCCACTTTTTAGAATTTCGCTAGTCGCCGCTTCTAAGCGATAAGTGAAATCTTCAGCGTCACCACAATCAAAAACCAAATCGCCCGCGTCGATCACTTTGGTATCTTGGAACAAGTTAAAGTTCCAAGGAAACTTTTTACCTTCCCATGCAAGGTTCACTGAAGCGCGACGAATCGCATCTGGACCCATTCTCGCCCCCGGGCGACCTGATGTAGCCATATCCAAAGGTACGCCCAGTACCACGACATCGGCATCTGCACTTACTGGGTCTTTAACATAAGGACGACGTACAAACGTCATCGCATTGGAATACAGGGAATAATCAGTTTTAGTAAACAAATCATTCATTTAGAAATCCTCTAGATAGGTATAACCGCTCAAGCCTTGCTCAAGCTCTTGCAATACATTTTCTTGTTCTTCAATCGCCACACGCTGGCTAACTAATTCGCGGTAGTTTTTACGGATGGCATCCACATCAATATGAACATAGCGCATCATATCTTCAACCGTGTCTCCTTCGTTGATCGATACGATTTCAGTTTCGCCATTCTCTGCCATGTTCACCACCACGCTGTGTGTGTCGCCAAATAGGTTATGCATATCACCTAAGATCTCTTGATAGGCCCCTACAAGGAAGAATCCCATCAAATACGGTTCATCGGCATTCCATGCTGGCACTGGCAGCGTTGTTTCAATACCTTGCCCCTCGACGTACTGCTCGATTGCACCATCAGAATCACAGGTGATATCCAGCATCACGGCGCGGCGATCTTCCACTTTTTCAAGGCCAGACAATGGCAACACAGGGAAAACTTGGTCGATTCCCCACGCATCTGGCAATGATTGAAACAGTGAAAAGTTAACAAAAAACTTATCCGCCAAACGCTCATTCAGTTCATCCAAAATAGGACGATGGAAGCGGTTTTTGGTGCTCATTTGCAGTGTCAGTTCGTGATAAATGCGCAGCGATAGCTGTTCAGCCCAAGCACGGTGCTGAAGGTTAATAACGCCAGTCGAAAACTGGTTGTGCGCTTCCGACAGATCGCTTTGCGTATCGTTGTAAATTTCAATCAGTGCACGCGCATCAGAGCCTTCACTTAAGCTTTGCCAGTTACGCCACATGTTTTGTAGCAATACCGGAGCTTCTTCACCGACTTCTGGAATCTCTTCTGGGTAATACGCTTCTGTACCAATAACATTAGTGATAAGTACGGCGTGGTGCGCGGTAATCGAGCGGCCTGATTCAGAAATAATGACTGGCCTTGGCTGACTATATAACTGGCACACATCGCTCACCGTACTTACGATATTGCGTGCATATTCAGCTAAACCATAGTTCATCGAGTTGGATGATTGACTGCGTGTACCGTCGTAGTCCACCGCCAAACCGCCACCCACATCGAAGAAGTCAATCTCCGCACCAATATCACGCAGCTCGCAGTAAAAACGCGCCGCTTCGTTCACGCCATTACGCACATCACGAATATTCGCCATTTGCGAACCTAAGTGGAAATGCACCAGTTGCAATGCTTCTAATTGCTGCTCTTTTTTAAGGCGTTCGATAACGGTCAACACTTGAGAGGCAGAGAGCCCAAACTTCGATTTTTCACCACCACTCGCCTGCCATTTCCCCGCGCCTTGAGAAGCTAAACGAATACGGAGCCCTAAACGTGGTTTCACGCCTAGGCTTTTCGCTTCTTTCAGCACGAGATCCAGCTCAGACAATTTTTCCAAAACGATGAATACTTTATGGCCAAGCTTTTCACCAATCAGGGCCAGACGAATGTACTCTCTGTCTTTGTAGCCGTTACATACAATCACTGAACTTGCTTGTTGGGCTAAAGCCAATACCGCCAATAATTCTGGCTTACTGCCCGCTTCCAATCCAAGCTGTTTAGTCTCTAGCTGCGCTTGGCTGGCTAAAATCTCATCTACCACTTCTTTTTGTTGGTTCACTTTGATTGGGTAGACCAACAGGTAGTTGTTTGGATATTGGTATTCTTCAATCGCCTGATTAAAGGCGTCACAAATGTTATGTACGCGTTGATGCAGGATCTGCGGAAAACGTACAAGCACAGGCAAATTTAAATCACGCGCTTCAAGCTGCTTTACGATCGAACTCAAGGGGGTTTGGTGCGCCTTATCATGGCGCGGCGAAACATAAACTTCGCCTTGATTGTCAATACCGAAGAAGCCTTGGCTCCAATAATGAACATTGTAGTCAGCGCGAACGCGATCTAATTTGGATGGTTGTTCCACATCTAATCTCACAAAAACAGAGAGTAAAAAGTGAATCAGAAAGTCTGATATCACGACTTGACGCCTGTAACGTCAGGCGCATTAACGGTTAAAAGCGTATGTGTGTCTAATGATAATAATTTGTCGTTAAGATTACGTTTGATTATCACCAGTTCGCTATAAAAAGTGGATGAAATTTAATACAAAATCAAATGTTGCTACTGATAAGCTCGTCAAACTTCTTATTGCCGTGTAGCCCTTCTAAATCAGCTTCTTCTGCAATTAAATCTCGCAATGAAGCGCTAATTTCCGTGGCTCTTTGTAAATCCTCAATCGCTTGTTCTTCGGCTCCGATACGCGCATACGCACATGCTCGTTGGTACAAGGCTGGCGCATTAGCATCATCTAACTCTAGCACGCGATTACATAGACTCAGTGCCCAGTAGTATTCTCGAATTTCCATCGCAGCATCTGCTTTGTATGTCAACGCTTCCAAATCTCCGGGACGGATTTTTAAAATTTCGTCATACACTTCAATACGCTGTTCTGGTGTTTGGACACTTTGCGCTCTCAACCATAAGTTATGGATTTCATTAATAATTTCAATTTCACGGTTGTTTTCGGTAATGATGCGTGTTTTGCGCTTGAGATCTCGCTCCAAGGCGAGGAATTTTTTCTCATATTCCTGCGCAATTTGATTTAGCCGTTTATCGGCCAGTTCACGCGTGTTGTGCTTCACTTCTTTAAGTGACTGCCAACCAATTAATGCAACTAATGAGGCAACACCAGCGATGACATAGAAAAAATAGGTCACCGTCACATTCGAGTAATTCAGTGACTTGTCTGCAACGGACAATTCTCTGTCGGTAATTTGAATCGTGAGTCGCCGTTCAAGATCTTGTTGATCTTGTCTTAACGCTTTCAGCTCATCCAATATGTAGCGCTCAACCAAAGGACGATCCAGTATTGGCGATTCAGAATAAGACTCTTCCTGTGCCAGTGTTGGGAAAGACGTTAGTACTATCAGGAACAAGAATAGCTGCAATAATTGCCGCACAATCGGTTGCTCATTTATTTTTCTCACTCTCTACCTCTTTCATCAGACACGTTGTCGATTTATTCGTCGCCATTTTCAGTTCTTCACACCAATAAAGCCAAGCCTCTCAGGCTTACCATTTTCACACAACAATTTCAGCTCAAACTATTTTTCATTTCTTACGTTTTATTTTATACATAAAAAATCAATAACTTAATGACAAAAAGACCAATAAATATTCAGTTAAAACTTGAAATCCGTCAAACTAATGTTTAGTGTACTATACATATTTACGGCTAAACATTAAATAGCCATGAAGAACAAAGGATGTAAATCATGTCACCCGTGTTAGAAGTTAAGAACCTCTACAAGGTATTTGGAGAGACTCCACAACAGGCTTTCCCGCTGTTAGAAAAAGGGTTGGATAAGGACCAAATTTTCGAGCAAACCGGGCTCACTGTTGGGGTCAAGGATGTGTCTCTTTCAATCAATGAAGGGGAGATTTTTGTCATTATGGGTTTGTCCGGTTCGGGCAAGTCCACTTTAGTTCGATTGTTGAACCGCCTGATTGAGCCAACCCAAGGAAGTGTTTTACTGAAGGGTAAGGATATTGCTCATATTTCAGAGCAAGAGCTGCGCGATGTAAGACGTAAAAATATCTCAATGGTATTTCAGAACTTCGCACTCATGCCACATATGACCGTTCTTGAAAACGCTGCCTTTGGATTAGAACTATCAGGAGTGGTGGCTCATGAACGTAATAAAAGTGCAAAAGAAGCGCTCGCTCGGGTTGGCTTAGACGCCTACTGTGAGTCATTCCCTGATGAGTTATCGGGTGGGATGAAACAACGCGTTGGTTTGGCTCGTGCACTCGCCAACGACCCTGACATTTTGTTAATGGACGAAGCATTTTCCGCACTCGACCCGTTAATCCGCACCGAAATGCAAGATGAACTAATCCGCCTGCAAAATGATGATAAGCGAACCATCGTTTTTATTTCTCATGACCTTGATGAAGCAATGAGAATTGGTGACCGTATCGCCATCATGCAAGATGGCATCGTCGTACAAACGGGCACGCCCGATGAAATATTGCATCATCCTGCTAACGATTACGTCAGTTCATTCTTTCGTGGCGTTAATGTTGCCAGTGTTTTTTCAGCTAAAGACATTGCCCGTAAAAAACCCGCGGCCGTTTTTAAAAAACACGACAATGATGGCCCGGCTGCAGCAATGCAGTTACTGATGGATCATGACCGAGACTACGGAATTGTAGTTGACCGTACGAATAAATACTCTGGCATTGTGTCGCTCGACTCTCTGAAACAAGCTCTCAAGCAACAAACATCACTTAGCGCGGCACTACTGCCTGACATTGTGACGGTTGATCCGGAGCTGTCTGTTAGTGAATTAATCAGCCAAGTTGCTGAAGTCCCCTACGCCGTTCCTGTTGTCGATCAGCAGGGAAATTATTACGGCGTGATCACCAAATCACGCTTATTGCAGACTTTGGATAGGGAATAATTATGACAACGGAAACCAACATTCAATCCACAGAGGCGCTTGACCCATGGGCGTCTGCCGCGCAAACGCCTGTCAGCAGCGATCCTTGGTCAGCGACTACTGCATCCCCAACTACAGCAGGTGATTGGTTAAATGGCGCAACCGACGCTCCCGCGCCTTTCGATTGGCTGCACCCATTTCAAGATGCAATTATCCCCTTTGATCACTGGGTTGAAACCGGGCTGGGTTGGTTAGTGGAACACGGTAGGCCATTATTTCAAGCTGTCAGAGTACCTGTTGATTTTATTTTAAGTTCATTTGAAACCACGTTAGTTTCAACGCCAGCGCCTGTGATGTTGTTGATTTTATTTTTGATCACATGGCAACTTGCTGGACCTAAAATGGGTATAGCTTCATTAGCCTCACTGATTACAATTGGATTAATCGGAGCGTGGTCACAAGCAATGGTCACCCTCGCCTTGGTCATGACCTCGGTATTCTTTTGCCTATTGATTGGCTTGCCACTTGGGATTTGGCTGGCCAGAAATCAAACGGCTGCAAAATTCATCCGCCCCGTTTTGGATGCGATGCAAACCACGCCCGCATTCGTGTATTTAGTCCCGATCGTGATGCTGTTCGGAATTGGCAACGTACCTGGCGTGGTGGTAACCATTATTTTCGCCCTGCCACCGATTGTTCGTTTAACCATCTTAGGTATTCAACAAGTTCCCGAAGAGCTTATCGAAGCAGGCCATGCATTCGGCGCAAGCCCAAAACAGATGCTCTACCGTATTCAGTTACCACTAGCCATGCCGACCATTATGGCTGGTGTCAACCAAACACTGATGCTATCGCTGTCGATGGTTGTAATTGCCTCCATGATTGCTGTCGGTGGCTTGGGGCAAATGGTTTTGCGTGGTATTGGCCGACTTGATATGGGACTCGCTGCCGTGGGGGGACTTGGCATTGTCATTCTCGCCATCTTACTTGATCGCCTAACTCAGCATATCGGTACAGAAAATCGCGATAAAAAAGTACGCTGGTATCAAACCGGCCCTATCTCACCCTTTTATTTACTGAAGCAAAAACTGACTCATCAGAGTGCCAACAATCTAGGAGAACAGAAATGAATTACGCATGGAAGACGTTAATCTCAACCAGTTTAATCGCATCGGCGGCATTACCCATCAGCGCTTGGGCTGATAAACTTCCTGGCAAAGGTATTAGTGTACAACCCGTACAATCGACAGTGGCTGAAGAAACATTTCAAACTCTCATCGTGAACAAAGCGATGGAAGCGCTGGGGTACGATGTCAAACCGACCAAAGAAGTCGACTACAACGTGGCTTATACTTCGATTGCCGAAGGCGATGCAACCTATCTCGCCGTTGGGTGGTTTCCTTTACACGCCGACAAATACTCGATGGCGGGCGGCGACGCTAAGTTCTATCGAAAAGGTCAATATATATCAGGAGCAGCGCAAGGCTACTTGATTGATAAAAAAACGGCAGATAAGTACGGTATTACTAATATTGCTCAGTTAAAAGACCCTAAAATCGCCAAGCTGTTTGATGCAAATGGCGATGGTAAAGCAGACTTAACTGGCTGCACACCCGGCTGGGGTTGTGAGATGGTGATTGAGGAGCACTTAACCGCCTACGGTTTACGACCGACCGTTACTCACAACCAAGGTAACTATGCCGCTATCATTGCCGATACGATTTCACGCTACAAAAAAGGCGACCCTATCCTTTATTACACTTGGACACCTTATTGGGTGAGTGGGGTTTTGGTCCCTGGTAAAGATGTCACTTGGCTTGAAGTCCCTTTCTCTGCCCTACCTGGTGAGCGCAAAAATATCGATACAACCCTACCCAACGGAAAGAACTTCGGCTTTGAGATGAACAGTATGCTGATTGTCGCCAATAAAAAATTCGCTCTAGAAAACCCAGCCGCAGCAAAACTTTTTGAAATCATGAAGTTGAATATTAATGATATCAGTGCGCAAAACATGATCATGAGTAAAGGTAAAAACTCTGCCAAAGATATTGAAGCTCATGCCAATGGTTGGATAAAAGCTCACCAATCTGAATTCGATTCGTGGATAAAAACCGCCAAAGAAGCCGCTAAGTAAGAGAGTATGGAGCCGCCCATATCAAAAGGGTGGCTCTGCTTATTTTCAAGGAGGAAAGTATTGGATATTCATGAAGAAGTACTGGTCGCTATACGCCAAATTATTCGTGCGACAGATCTCCATTCCAAAAAAATAAACAAAGATTTTGGCCTCACTAGCCCCCAACTATTGTTAATGCGTGCGATCCAAAACTCGGCCGATATGACCATAAAGCAACTCTCCGATCATACTAATATGAGCCAAGCTACAGCGACCAGCATTTTGGATCGCTTAGAAAAACGCGCACTGATCATTCGAGAGCGAGATCAACAAGATAAACGTAAAGTTCATGCGTTGTTAACCCCAACAGGAGATGAATTATTACTCAAAGCACCCACACTGCTAAAAGATAGCTTTATTGAACAATTTCAGGCGTTAAACGCATGGGAACAAACTCTCATTCTCTCCACTTTACAGCGGTTATCGATGATGATGAAAACACCAGAAATAGAAGCATCGACGCTATTGTCTAGTCTAGAACCCGATGACCCTCTCTAGTTTTTATTCGACCGACTAAAGCAAATTGGTTACTTTTTTCTCAACCCAATTCCAATTATCAACCTCAGCCAGATTAGAGGTTGTAATTGACTGAATTTCGGTTATTTTGAACCAAATCTCCTTTTTCTGATTCGTCATGGAATACTTAGACTTATTTCAAAAAAATTATCAATGGATCATCACGATCATGGCGTTGCTTATTTATCCTAAAACAGCCAGCTACACCGTGCGATGGTTTGAGAATATGGTCATAGGCAAAGTCGATATTCATCGGCTTAAACGAGCACGTTGGCTGGTGAAGACCTTACTCTTCTTGGTGTTAGTGTTGACTCTGCTAATGATGTGGGGCGTGGAACTGCGTGGGTTATTGGTTGTTGGCTCATCACTTTTTGCGTTGCTTGGCGTCGGTTTGTTTGCAGGTTGGTCTTTGCTGAGCAACGTCACCTCATTTCTGGTTTTATTTGTACAAAACCACTGTCGCATCGGTTTATGGGTACGAGTGGTGGATGGCGCAAATTTTGTTGAAGGTAAAATCGTCGACATGAATCTACTCAATGTCGTATTAGAGAATGTTGATGGCAATACAGTGCTCTATCCAAACAACCTCTTTATTGTTCGCCCTGTAATTGTATTAAACAAAACTCCAGAAAAAGCCGTGAAAAAAATCGAGAAGAAACAACTTCCTATCGGAGTAAAACGTTGAACGAATATCAAGACCTTTCACTGCATATTGAAACGATTTCAAAAGCCGATGAGCAGCAACAAATCGACTTACTCGGCGAGTACGTGGAAAGTGGGCTTGATGAAAGCTCGATCGCAATCATCTTAGAAGCTTTTCCTGTCGAGCAGCGGGTACGTCTGTGGCGTAGCCTACCCTTAGAGCTACACATTGATGTACTGACAGAGATGCGTGCTGAAGTACGTTTTTCTATCATCAACGCACTGTCAGAAATAGAACTAAAACTGACTCTCGCCAAACTCGATAACTTATCTCTGCTCGAATGGGCCGATTCTCTGCCTGATGAAATCATCAGTGAAGCGCTGCGCTTAATTAGTCGCGACGAGCTTGAATTATATGATCAAGCCAATGCCTATGAAGATACTGAAGTTGGCCACTGGGCAAACCGTAAAGTGTATACCTTGCCTTTCAGCATCAGTGTCGACAAAGCCAAGATACTATTGGAGAAATATCATTATGACTCTCCACAACATATCTATTTGATCAACAAAGCAAAAAAATTCCAAGGTATCGTGAGTTATACAGAAATTTTGCTTGCTGAAAGCAAAACTTTACTGAAAAACATCAAGCAAGATGATCTCTTTACGCTGAATGCTCACCAGTCACTTTATGAAGCAGTAGAAGCGTTAGAACATTCCCAATTGCCGACTGTCGCCATCATTGATAACCATGAAATCTTAGTGGGTGAAATTGACTGGCAATTTGCCCTGAGTACACAACGAGAGATTTACGAATCGCGCTTAATGGCCGGTACGGGTATGGATGAAGGAGATGACTTATTTGCACCCATCATTAAAAGTTCCAAAAAACGAGGCCTTTGGCTCGGGATCAACCTGCTGACCGCCATCCTCGCTTCGGTCACTATAGGGATGTTTGAAACGGTCATCTCGCAAGTTGTCGCGTTAGCGGTGTTGATGCCAATTGTTGCCTCGATGGGTGGTATTGCGGGAAGTCAAACCTTAACCTTGATGGTACGTGCCATGGCATTGAACCAAATTACACCGGGTAACCGTTTTGCGTTGCTCAAAAATGAAATTGGTATTGGTTCCATTAACGGTTTGTTATGGGCGTTGATCATTGGTGCTTTGGCAGGGCTCTGGTTCCAGTCAGCGATGATTGGCGCCACCATTTCACTGGCCATTGTTGTAAATATCATTACCGCCGCGCTGTTTGGGGTACTCATCCCGATCACGCTTGATAAGTTTAAGCTTGACCCAGCATTAGCGGGCTCTGTCATCTTAACCACAGTAACGGATGTTGTCGGCTTCTTTGCCTTCTTGGGCACAGCAAGTTTAGTGATGTTGTAGCTTTCCAAACCGCTTGAAACCTAAGCGAGCTAAACCACTTAAAAAACAGCCGCTCAGAAAATAAATCCCCAATCACGTAGATTACTATGTGATTGGGGGGGGAACGATGCTTCAATCTGAACCGCTAAGCCGCTTTTTTGGTAGATAGCAGTTTCGCAATCAACACATCATGTAAAACACAAATCGCGCGATTGTAATCGTTGTCTTCTACGACGAATTGTACATTGACATTACGCATCGATGAGTGAGCGGCAATAGGGCTAATTTTTGCGTTAACTAATGCTTGCATGCCTTGCGTTAATGCGTTGTTGGTGTTCATTGATGCACCGATTGCGGAAATGAGGGCGACCATTTTTCCTGATACGGATGCATTCGGGTAGCGCTTCTCTATTTTGTACAACACGTGGTTTAAGTTATCGCTGCTGCCACTGAGGTAATACGTCATCGAGTTTGCATTCATCTCTTTACCAACGAGATGTACCTTAGCTTCGGCGATCACTTCCATCAATTCATAACTGGCATTATCAATTTTCCCGACCATACTTTGGTCAAAAATATGCAAGGCAAACACTTTGTCCTTACCCGCAATAATCTCTACCTTATTGTTCTGAGGCTTATGAACATTGGAAATGAGAGTACCTTTATGCTCTGGTTCGAACGTATTTTTGATTCTGAGCTCAATCCCCTGCTGACGCAGCCCAGCTGCCGCATTCGGATGAATCGCTTCCATACCTAAATTAGCCAGTTGGTCTGCTACGTCAAAGTTCGTCAATCCCATCGGGCTAACCTTATCCGCACCTACAATTCTCGGGTCTGCGGAGCTTAAGTGATACTCTTTATGGATGATCGCTTGCGTTGCGTTGGTTAATGCGGCAATGCGGCTAAAGGTCATTTCACTATAGCCACGATCATAGGTTTTCATTAATCCTTCATTACAGTAGGCGTAGCCAGTCACGATTGGCAATTGCGTTGCTACATCAATGTCTTCGAAGGCAGCCAAAATCACCTCATCTAAGCTTCCTGCTTGCCCATTATTCCACCCAGAGAGATCAATGAAGCATGCATTAATCCCAAGAGTTTTTAGCTTCAAACTGGTGTTATAGGCACTATGAGCCTCGCCTATTGAAGATAAAAATTCTCGCACCTGAGGCAAATACTGACGCAATGAAAACTGCCCGTATTGACACGTTTCTAGAATATTATTAATGCAGTTGACCGCTTCTGAGATCCGCGAACGAATAAATTTATCCGCGCGAATACGACTCATAGGATCGGCGAACAAATGCTCATTAATCAGCAACATGCGCTGTTCAAGTTGGTACATAGCTTCTTGCCATTGCGTATCATGTTTCGCGATCATCTGGTAAATGCCGGGCTTGCCAGTGCGTTTGCATTCCAGTAGAGCATCGGTAATGGTTGCATACGCTGATACCACAAACACTCGATCATAAGGGTGATGAGGCCTTAGTAAAATATTGTCGAGCACAGCATCAAAAGCGCTCATTGATGTTCCACCGATTTTTTCTACGGTGTAAGACATGGGATCTCCTTTTCTTTTAAATTGAATGCAGTGAATCGTCGCGAGTGATTACTCAATGATTGGGTAAACACCTTTTTCATCATGCGTTTCAGTTCCTGTCAGTGGTGGGTTAAAAACACATGCCATAACCATATCTGCACCAGAATAAGCTCTTAAATAGTGTTCATCATGTTGATCAAGGATGTACAAAGTGCCGGGCTTTATCGGGTAAGTTTCCCCTCCTATCACTTCGATCTCCCCTTCACCTGACATGCAATACACGGATTCCAAATGGTTTTGATAGTGAATATGGGTCTCGCCGCCTTTAAAAATGGTCGTAACATGGAATGAAAAACCCATATTGTCATCTTTCAGCAGCATACGAACGCTTTCCCAAGTTTGAGCAACAACCCGGCGCTCACTTTGGCGACACTCTTCTAATGTTCTAACAATCATTTTTTATTCCTAAGATGCTTTTTTAATTAACTGAGAGGCTAGCTCTTCTACCGCTTGAGCAAAAATATCTAAACCTTGGTCGAGTTCGGTTTCCGTGATAGTGAGTGGACAGAAAAACTTAATCACTTCGTCATTTGGGCCTGCGGTTTCAATCACCATCCCTAGTTGAAAACAACGACGAGCAATTTTATGGGCGATCTCACCACTGCTACATTCAATGCCTTGCATTAGTCCACGTCCTTTGTGGCGGTTAAACAGTGTGGGGAAACGACGCAGTGTGGTTTGAATGACATGCGTCACTTGCTTGGCTCGATGTGCGATATGAGTGGTAAAATCATCATTTGACCAATAGGTTTCCAGCGCTTTTGTAGCAGTTACAAAGGCGTGATTATTACCGCGAAAGGTTCCGTTGTGCTCTCCCGGTTTCCACACATCTAACTCAGGTTTCAGCAGCACAATCGCCATAGGTAACCCATAACCACTGAGCGATTTCGATAGCGTCACTATATCCGGTTTTATTGCTGATGGCTCAAAACTGAAAAAGGTTCCCGTACGTCCACAACCAGCTTGAATATCGTCAACGATAAGCAAAATGTCGTTTTT
This sequence comes from Vibrio sp. B7, assembly GCF_963888765.1. Classification (NCBI taxonomy): domain Bacteria; kingdom Pseudomonadati; phylum Pseudomonadota; class Gammaproteobacteria; order Vibrionales; family Vibrionaceae; genus Vibrio; species Vibrio sp. B7. The sequence continues at coordinate 32,420 of NZ_CAWPKR010000036.1, read as the reverse complement.
CTTACAGAGACGACTTAAGCGTTGCAACCACTCGTTGGACGCGCAATTCAAGCCACCTTCGCCTTGGACAACCTCCAATAATACCGCAGCCGGTTTGTCTAAACCCGATGAGTTATCATTCAGCATATTTTCAAATAGCGACAGGCCATCAATATTGGCATAGCCATCATAAGGGAGCCGCGTCACGCCACCTAAGCTAAGCCCAGCGCCGCCTCGATGATGTTGATTTCCTGTTGCGGCAAGTGCGCCATAAGAGCAACCATGAAAGCCGTTAGTGAAAGCCACAATATTACTTCTGCCCGTGGCTTTTCTGGCCAGCTTCATTGCCGCCTCTACAGCATTAGTCCCAGTTGGACCAGTAAACTGCACTTTGTAGTCGAGGTTTCTTGGTTCAAGAATGAGACTTTCAAATACCGCGAGGAACTCAGCCTTAGCAGAGGAGTGCATATCCAAGCCGTGAGTAATGCCGTCTTTATCAATGTACTCCAATAGAGCCTGCTTAAAGAGGGCGTTATTGTGACCATAATTTAACGAACCAGCTCCAGCCAAAAAATCTAAGTAGCGATCACCAGAATCGGTAAATAGCCAGCTCCCTTTTGCCGTAGAGAAAACCACGGGAAAGTGATTGGCATAAGATTGCACGTTTGATTCTTTCTTTTTAAAAATGTCCATAACGATGATAGTTATCCTGTTAAGTTAGAACGAGGTTTGAGCGGAATACGGTATAAATACTCGGTATCATGTTCGCCTTCAAAGTGACGAGTTTGATCGAGAAAGGTCGATACCTCTCCTTGCTCGCCATGTGCTCGATCAAACTTCTTAAAGAGGCTCCATGAACCTTGATTGTTTTTCGTGATAGTCGTTTCCAATACACGAACATCAGCCATAACGTCACGAGCGAGCAATTCATGTAACAAATGTGAGGCAAGCCCTAGCCCACGAGCATTTGGATGCACGGCCACTTGCCAAATAAACAATTCATCAGAATTGTCAGGCTTTAAATAGGCCGAAATAAACCCCACGGTTTCGCCATTTCTTTCCGCTAAGATGCAAGTCTCTTGAAAGTGAATCGCTTGTAGGAAATTACAGTATGAGGAGTTTTCATCTAAGGGAGGACACAGCCCAATCAAATCATGTACACGCTGCCCGTCGGCTTGATTAGGGGTACGAAACGTCCATTGTTCTGTCTTTGTTTGCATAATTTCCGGGTATGCAACCCAAGGTGCTGCTGTAATCATTGTCTGCCACATGAATAGTTAGAGCTCTAATTAAAAACCTCTATATAAACTAACAGCACAAATGAAAAATTCAACCAAAAAATTCAAACAAATAGCAATCATAGGTATAGATTGCTGATTTAAAACGAATAAATAATTTTTAACATTTAACCAAAAAACCACCAATTAGTTAGATGTGTAATTAAATAAAAGTAAGATAGCAGAGCGAATGTGATTGAACCTAGCGGCATTAGCAATCTGAGTCGTTTTTGCAGTTTGCATTTTCAGTCTGCAAAAATTTTCTTGGGGAAGTTTGAAAAAACAAGGAAACAATAGCAACTAAGCGCTATAAAACTTGGCACGTATGCTGCAATAACTATATCGACCCTTCTTAAGCCGAGGGTCACCTAGCCAACTGACGTTGTTAGTGAATACTCTTTGTTCACAATTTACATAGGCCAATCGCGAATATTGCGGTTGGCTTTTTTGTTTTCTGAGGGAGTGTGTTTACTGAGGGAAAACGTTAGAAGGGAACTTCAATTTGCATCATGACAACGCTGTCGAAATCTTCATGCCAACGATAGTCAAAACGCATGCGCGGCTCACCCGCTTTTTTCTCGCCAAAACCGATACTTAGCTGTAAGCCGTGACTCATTAACCACTCTTCGGTTGACATATCACTTTGCTCGTCAAGCAATTCAGAGGGTATCCAGACTCCAAAGCCAATGTAGCTTGTGGCCAATTTCTGAGTAAACAGGGGATCAGAATCGGCTTTTAAAAACCAATCGGCCCAGTAAGAAGAGTCGGCTGGAGATTCTTCAAATAAACCTAAAGCCAGCAGTTGTTTCGATGCGTAGCCCATACTATCTAATATAGAAAAGCAGACGCCCGATGCTGGTAACATTGCAGGGCTACTATCTGCACCTAGTGTTAATTCTAACTCTGGCGTTAATAATGAACCGGAATAGAGATCGCAAGCTTCCGTCAGCGACGAAAACATGATTAACGCACAAACAGCCACATTTAACTTCATGAATACAAACAGCTCCGACCACGAAAAGGGCGTGGATTGTCTAGTAAAGTTTTCTTTGCTGCAAGATTTTCCTAACAGAGATAGTCGTTAAATCGGTAATGTCTAAATTTTCAGCTAACCGCTGACGAATATCAGTACTACGAATCGCGACTTTTTCAGGACAGGCCATGACTGACCAGCGTTGCAAGATATCTTGAGCTTTATAGAATTTCGCAAAATTGAACAGATTATCCGGGCCCATTACAAAAGTAATGTCAGCATCAGGTGATTGTTTTTGCAGTAATGACAAAACAGCATGAGTTGTGACGCTCTGCCCGGGCTGTTGCAGTTCCTCTTCGACTATTGAGCGGTGTATCTTATCTGACTGCAAATCACGAATAAAAGCATCAATAAGTTCACAACGGATCTCATAACTGAGCATCTGCTTACCCCAAGCGTGTGAAATGCTCGGTACCAACAGAATTAAATCGAAATGGCTTAGCGATTCAATCACACTTTTATGTCCTAAGCTCGGAGGGTTAAAAGCACTCCCAAAGACGGCAATTTTGGTCATAGCAATCCTATTCAAGTCTGAAAACCATTTTCTCGGTTTTCTAATCTGATGATTTCGGTATGATACACCAAAGATTTATATTGCTTGCAGGAAAAGGAACCCTAATGGAACAAATGATCCGTGATGAGATGCGTGTTCTCTCATCCATTGACCCTGTTTATGAAATTGAACGGCGCGTTGAGTTTATTAAACGCAAATTGGTAGAATCTGGTTGTAAGTCTTTAGTGCTTGGCATCAGTGGTGGCGTCGACTCAACAACGTGCGGCCGTCTAGCCCAGCTCGCCGTGACACAACTCAACCAAGAATACGCTGTTAACGACTATCAGTTTATCGCCGTTCGTTTACCCTATGGCGAACAAAAAGATGAGGATGAAGCGCAGCTTGCTCTCTCCTTCATTCAACCTACACACTCAATTTCGGTCAATATTAAAACGGGTGTAGATGGCCTGCACTCAGCCTCTCTTGATGCGCTACAAGGCACAAGCTTAACTCCAACTGACAGTACCAAAATTGATTTCGTGAAAGGAAATGTAAAGGCGCGCGCTCGCATGGTCGCGCAGTACGAAATTGCAGGTTTTGTTGGTGCGTTAGTACTCGGCACGGATCATTCCGCAGAAAACATCACCGGTTTTTATACTAAATTTGGTGATGGCGCGTGTGATTTAGCACCACTGTTTGGCTTGAGTAAACGTCAAGTGCGCGCGGTAGCGGCTCAATTAGGTGCACCACAACAATTGGTTCAAAAAACACCCACTGCGGATTTAGAAGAGCTCGTACCACAAAAAGCAGATGAAGATGCGTTAAACTTAAGTTATGACCAAATCGATGATTTTTTAGAAGGGAAGCCTGTTTCCCAGCACGTGATTGACCGTCTTGTTGCGATTTACACAGCAACTCAGCATAAACGTCAACCGATCCCAACGTTGTACGACTGATCGACACAATCTCTCTATAAAAAGCACTAAAGCCAACCTCTCAGTTGGCTTTAGTGTTAAAGTCGACAATACAAGCTTGCACAAAGTGCCAAATTATTGACTCATTTTAATCAGTGATTTACCAATCAGCCACTCAAGCTCCCTTGCGCTCTCTTTGCCAAACTGTACAGCCACCGTTTTGTATAACCGATCGACACCGTTTGCTGCAAATTCATCCGCATTTTCAGTCGTCACAACATGATGAAATAATAAACGCAAAATAGCCAAAAATTGTGCATTTTCCAGCGCATTTATCCAGCTATTTGAAAAGCTTGAAAGGTCATTTTCAAAATCTAAATGCTCAACAAACAGCTTAAAAATCCGCCCATCTAAAGCGGCCGTAAAATCGGTTTTCTTTGGAAAATGGTGGCTAATCCCCGTTCGTGAAACCCCTGTTTGCTGACTCAACGTGGTATACGACATTTTGTCGTAACCTAGTCTCAATAGCTGATCGACAACAGCATCCATTATTCTCTGAATGGTGATTTCAGTATCTTCTTTACTACGCTTTGGCATGGTCCAGACTCTTCTCTTTTTTATTAATCCATCTAACTCAATTGCGATTATAGTGCCGTTTCGCGAATCACCCCTCGTGGTATGGCATTTTCTGTCTAAAAAACCATCCCTTAAAACAGTAAATTCAAACCAGAATTATCTTGTTAAAAGCGTTATCTACTGGCTTGTTACTGTCACTCCTTTAGCTATCACTAATAAAACCTAAATTTCCAGTTTGTTAGTCATCACCACTAATGGATGAAGCGCAATTTATAATATTAATAATTGTTTCAACCGAATAATCGTACAATCATCAACAATTCGCAACGAACTGAACACTGTTCTGACAAATTTATGACACAAAAACTAGTGATTATTTGAGCAGTATCACACTCATTAATTCATAACGATGGTTAAAAACTTTCGAACAACCAAAATAAGACGCGATTTGCCCCAAACCTGATTGGCTTTTTGTGGCTGATAAACGATTTGCCCGTTAGAATGTCCATACATTTACTAAGAGGATTCACAATGAGTATCGAAAAAGACGTTGATATCCAAGTCTGCGAAGCATGTGGCTGCGCTGGCGAAATTGGCTTTATTATCAAAGAAGGTGATGAAGTTGCAGAAGTGATGGTCATGGCACCCAACAAAGCTCAGCTAGAAGCTGAATTTGAGAAGTACCTCGCTCTTGCCAAACAGGTTTCAGATAATGTTGAGTTTGAAGTTTCACCGTTAGATGATAACTCTACTGAATTGCATGCACGTTTCAAATTTGAAGTCAGTGCTGAAAAGCTTATTTTTGAACTGAAGTCGCGCTCTTTGGCTCGTTAATCTAATTGCTCTTAGCGGGCCTAATCATGGCTCGCTTTTTTATCGCCCAAGCACTTTGCTTTCTCATCCTAGGCAATGCATTATTGAAGCTTAACCGTAATCTGCCGATACTTTAGGTATCGTGTCTTCATCTGCAGGCTTTATGAATAAGTTTTCGCTTTTACTAACATTATGCAACCTTCTCTATGCCTCTTGTGCATGGTCACAGCCGCTCGATCAATATCAAATCCTTAACCACCTTGATAATTATGGCAATCTCTATTTGCGTAATAAACCCTACACAACACTACCCGAAAATCTCACGCTCAAAGGCAACCTAAATATTGCTAAGACATCGATAAAATCCCTGCCTAAGGGCTTGAATGTGCAGGGTAGTTTAGAAGCATCTAATAGCTTGCTAGAGAATATTCCCAAAGGCACCACTATTCGTGGTTATGCGAACTTACTGGGTAGTAAAATCAAATCGTGGCCAATGAGAATCAAGGTCGGTGGTTACCTGAATTTCACGGACACACCGCTTGAAACGCTACCTACGAATCTCTTAGTCAAGGGGGATTTGAGCGTAATTCGAACGCCATTAACCCAATTGCCCGAAGGTTTAGTCGTGGAAGGGAGTTTGTATATTGGCGGTTCCAAAATCACCGAATTTCCTGACACGATGACCGTCAATGGTAATATTTATTTGGGAGGTAATGTCATCAGTAAATGGCCAAGCAAACTAACCCTTGGCGGCGCGGTCGCAAGATAGGCTAGAAAAAGAGAAGAGAAGAGAAGAGAAGAGAAGAGAAGAGAAGAGAAGAAGCCGTGAGCCCCTCTCTTCATCGTTTAATGATTATTGCTGATTCTTTACTGGGTTGGCGTAGCTATCGAGTAAATAGCGCTGTGCCCCTTCAGGGATCTGAGTCAGCTTGCTTTCTAAGTGAGCGCGGATATCTGGCGTGATATCACTACTTTCTATCCCAGCCGCTAACTTATTTATCGGGAATAATTTGTAGTTTGCGTGAATTTGGCGATCGATCTCTTGCGCCAATGCTTCTGGCGTTTCAAATGCTTGAGTAATCACTTCACCAAAGCCAACATGCACTCGGCCTTTCTCACCGACAATGCCTTGGACAATGCTTTCAATATCTTCAAATTCCCCTTTTTCATAACGCCCATGTGTCGCTTTTTCATATAACTCACACGCTTTGGCCATATCGCACGGATCATTTTCATATGAAATCGCGACCGGGACAATTTTGAGCGATTGAATATACTGAGCAAACTCTATTTTCTGCTTGCGCCCTTCCACATGGAACATTTTCAAAATGGCCGGATCGGTAAAATCGTTACCATCTTTTGCTCGTCCCTCTTTTTGCGCTATCCAGATAGAATTTCCAGTTTCAAGTGAGTGTTTAATGTAAGCAGATAAGGTACTGAGCGCTTTCATCATCTCGCGCGGGCCTTTAGCCGAGCGTTTCACAATAAAGCTCTTATTAAGACGCATCAGCTCTGTAGCACAAGGCTTTTTCAATAAGTTATCACCAATCGCAATACGCACAGTTTTATGCCCAGACATATACAGACCATAATTGACCAATGCTGGGTCCATCGCGATATCACGGTGGTTCGAGATAAATAAATAAGCCGTCTGTTTATCCAATTTATCGAGACCACTGAAGGTGACACCTTGTGTCGTTGATTCTAGTGTTTTCGTGAGGTATTTCTTCACTTCAAGTTGGATTGCTTCCACGGACGTGAGTTTGGCCCATTTAAACTTTAAGTATGCTTTTACAAAAGGGCTCAGTATCGATTTTAGCCAAGCAGATCGTTTGTCAAAACGATGTTGCAAAATAGCTGAGATAAATTCTTCATCATTGATTAAGCGGTCAATAGCCGCTGGAATCTCATCGTCGTTGTAAGGACGGATATCTACATAAGGATCAGTTGTGGTGGTCATATATTCATACATCAAATAAAAATCTGGCTCATTCTACGCATAGTTGACGTAGCTCGCAGCTACAGTCGTAACAGATTCACTAAGGTCAGACCAGAATAAGGTGATTTTAGTTCGCATATTTGGCATTTTCTGTGAGACAAGGTACTCTTAGCGCCCCAAAATCAGTGAGAAGTACCATGAACTACGCGATTCAATTTGAAGCCTTACTGTCTGCTAACTTAGTTATCACCCCTCGCAAGAAAGTCATCAAACACAGTTTAATTCGAGTAATGAGCGGATTAGTACTGTGTAAACTTGGCAAACATGAATATTCAGTTGAAGCAAAGCAGAGTTTTTGGATCCCTTTTGACTGTTTATGCTCGCTGACTATTTTTCCTAATACGCAGTGGCAGCGTGTCGATTTTTCAGTACGTTTAACCGCCGATTTTTCCCATCAAGCGGGTTACGTCACCTTATCTGAACTGAGCCAAGCCGCTTGTGATCACCTGAGTCAATGTCAACCTAACGATGAAATCTATTCGCACCTTCTTCATGTACTAAAAAGTGAAGCCACGCATTTTAAACCCAAATTATCGTTAAACAACTTCAGCGAAAAGCTATCAGCGTGGCAACCACATCAAGTAAGTGAGCTACCAATTGAATGTCAAATAGCACTACGTGTTCGTGAGGCACAAAAGCGCAAACTATCTGGCATCAAGCTGAACCAAATCGTCGATGAGCTTTTCCAAGGAAATGAACAAGAGTGCCAACAACTTGCGCTTTTAGTTCTCGGGCGAAATTTGTAATTTTTCGCTTAAAAATGGATTGTTTACTGGCTGAATGATCAATCCCTAACTATACATTTATTAATAATATTAATATTTATTGATGGAAGGGATTGCCATGAAATTCAGCCATAAGATCGTCGCGGCGTCATCTTTGCTGCTGTTGGTCACCGTTACTCTGCTGACGATACAACAATACTTCACCGTCCAAAAAGAAGTGAAGTCACAAGTTGAAGCGAGTGTAACTGAAATAGTGGATGGGGTTAGCAATACAGCTGGTGCAGAGATCAATAGCCGCAAGGCCATTGCCGCTTACGCCACTAGCATGTTGGAAGTCGACATTAACCGAGAAAGTATGTCTAAGGTCATCACAAGGCCGATTGTCAAACAAACTTTTTTACTGGCTGGGGTCGGTTTTGAGAGTGATGGCTCTTACATCAGTAATGATCCTACTTGGAACCCAGGCGTATCATGGAATCCACGCGTGCGCCCTTGGTATATTGATGCAAAAAACGCCGACAAACTGATTATTACTGCGCCTTACGCCGACTCTGCCACTAATGAAATATTGGTGTCTATTGCTACCCCAGTTAAAGATAACGGCAAATTTATCGGTGCCATCTTCTACGATGTTAGCCTTGCTGGGTTAGCAGAATTGGTCAACACCGTAAAATTATTTGATGCAGGCTATGTGTTTATTGTTTCATCCGACGGCACAACCATAGCCCACCCCCGAGCAGAGATGAACGGCAAGCCAATGAAAGAATACTTAGGCAATGCCGTTATCGCCGAAGAGCCTAAACAAGTGCTGATTGATGGCAAACACTACACACTCGATTTTTCAAAAGTCCCTGGAGAGGACTGGTATGTCGGTGTCGTTTTGGATGAAGAGATCGCCTATGCGTCTTTAGCAACACTGCGCAACAGTTCGATCATCTATACGTTAATCGCTTTAGTCTTCAGTATTGCGATACTGCTTGTGCTTATCCGTCTGTTGATGAAACCGCTTGATGCACTCAATAATGCAATACAGAACGTTGCCTCTGGTAGTGGTGACTTAACCCAACGCTTAGCCACCGACACGGATAAAGAATTCTCGGTATTAGCGGTCGGTTTCAATACCTTTACTGAAGCCTTACAACAACAAATTACCCAGTCTAAAGCCATCGGTTCAGAAATTTTACGCGGTTCGGAAATGACCTCGATGGGGTTGCAAGAATCGGCCGAAGCGATGCGTGATCAACTGCATGAACTTGAGCAATTAGCCACAGCCATGCATGAGATGGCCACCACTTCTGGCGATGTCGCCAACAACGCGCAAGGCGCGGCGTCGGCGGCAAAAGATGCTGATGATGCGACAGAATTTGGTACCAATGTTGTGACCCAAACCACTCAAGCGATTGATAATCTTTCGACGCGTATTGATGAAGCAGTAACAGAGGTAAGTGCACTAGAAAATGCAACGGCAAACATCGAAACCATTTTGAAAGTGATCAACGACATTGCCGACCAAACCAACTTGCTGGCACTAAACGCAGCGATAGAGGCGGCTCGGGCTGGAGAGTCAGGCCGAGGCTTTGCGGTCGTTGCAGACGAAGTGCGTACGCTGGCGCAAAGAACGCAGCAATCCACGACGGAGATCCGTAATATGATTGAGAAGTTGCAGTCGAGCGCTACTTCTGTTGCCAATGCGATGAATCAGAGTAAAACAACGGCAGCTGAGGCGGTCAATCGTGCCGAAGAAGCAAATAATGCTCTGCTAAAAATCCGCGATGCTATTCAGCAAATTAGTGATATGAATATCCAAATAGCTTCGGCAGCCGAAGAACAAAGCTTGGTAGCAGAAGAGATCAACAACAACACGGTTAAGATCAAAGATCTTTCCGTTCAAGTTGCAGACGCAGCTGACAATGCCAACATAGCCATGCAAGCTCAAACCGAAAATATCAGAGAGCAAGATGCTATATTGAATAAATTTATCGTTTAATCCTCTACCGCAGCAACTGGGTAGACCAGTAAAGGCGCTGATTACGCGCCTTTACTTTTCTAACGACTCACCGTTTTATTCACCATCATTTGATAGCCGACAAAGCATCGCGCTAGAGCGAGCGGCGATATCCATGACAATCTTTTGGTTATTGGGTTGATACTGCTGCTTCGTAAACAATTCTAGCATTGGATTTGTCCAATCAATTTCAACGCGCTGACTGCGTTGAGATTTGTTCAAAACCACTATCCCTTCCTTACCGCGGCTGAACACTAACAAGTCATCGCTCGCTTCTAGCGTTTTCATTGGCAACGCATGCATTTTATTATGAAAAACAATACACGCCGCCATTTGTGGCGAACACCATGCCTCTTGCCAGCGCGGAAGACTAGCATGGTTCAGAATGCCACTGGTGTTTAAATCGGTGTAAATTAATGGCACTCCCCCATCGCGACCAAGAATGTAGCTGTAGGCGATATTTTCTAAGGCTTCATCCATGACGAGGTCGGCAAACACAGCGTTGTTGGGGATATCATGCGTAATGGTGAACGTAATCGCTCGGTTGTTGGAAAGCGCCTGACCAAAACAATAAGGGTCAATCAGCCATTTCAGGCTACCTTTTGTTTGTAACGCATCGTATACCGTTTGAAATAGTGGAAAATCATAAGCACCCAACTTGGTTTCTTGCAGATAAGGCTCGAGAAAAAGTTGGTACTCTTCTTTGGTTGCACCGCCATCAGTAATGATCTCGCCAAAAGTATGCATGCCTTGCGTAATGTCATCGGCCCATACTTTCTTCAAATGCTCAATAGACATATGCTTAGCAGCATCAATTCGAAATCCTTTGACTCCTAACGCTTTCAACGCCCTTAAATAAGCCTGTTGTTGTACAACCACATGTTCATTATCACGCAACGTGGGTAGGCCCGGATCATGCGCCCCTCCAGTAATGCGGCCATTTTGCACTTGCCAACGATCCTTCCAATCTTTTATGCCAAACGCTTCCACAAAGTCATCTTTATCAAAGAGTGGCTGGGTCAGATCACCAAAGAGGCGCAACGCTTGGTACTCATCGCTTTTATTCTGGTAGGAAGCTAAGTCTTGTGCGCTCGGGTATTGTAAATCCAAACGCAATTTGGATTCGTTGGCCATATGGTTGAACACTACATCGGCATAAATTCGCAAGCCTAATGCGGTTAAGGTTTCAACCATCTGTTTAAAATCATGGGTATTGCCCAGTTGATTATCAATGATGCGATAATCTTGCGGCTGGTAACGTTGCCACCATTTTGTACCTTGAGCGGTTTTGAACGATTTCATCGGCGGTGAAATCAACACCGTTTTATAACCCAGTTGGAAAATTTGCTCTGCACGCTCAGCGACTAAACGATACGGCCAATCAAAAGCATGCAAAATCACATCGGTTGGTTGAACATTTGTCATACGTCAATGTCCCTGTTCATCATGGTTAACTCACAAGTTGAAAGAGGCGAAACCTCACAATACGTCACTTGTTTCTCAAAGCGCAGTTTAATTCTCTGCATTTAACGTTTTTAGAGTATAGAGAGCGTTTCAGCAATTCCATCAGCCTTATTGCAATATTGTTTGTATGAGAGAAAAGGCGTAGAGCGATAAAAAAGCGCCTAGCTTTCCAAAGGGCTACACAACAAGTCACAGTTTATGCTGATAATCTCGCTATAATTAAGGTCAGTGAATTGCCAATCGCGGTAGGGAAGAAAATGAAAAAACTACGCATTGATATCGTGTCAGATGTTGTCTGCCCTTGGTGCATCATTGGCTATAAGCGGTTAGAGCAAGCGCTGCTGGCTCTCAGCGATACGATCGATGCAGACATCCATTGGCACCCTTTTGAACTCAACCCTGCTATGCCTATAGGTGGTGAACACCTACAGCAACATTTAGCCAAAAAATATGGCACGTCGATAGAAGCAAGTTTACAAGCACGCCAAACCCTCAGCGCCCTAGGGCAAGAAGTCGGCTTTCAATTCAACTTTAGTGACGACATGCGTATTTATAATACCCGTAAAGCGCATCAATTATTAATGTGGGCGAATAGCCAAGGAAAACAATTAGAGCTGGAAATGGCACTATTTCGTGCTTATTTCACTTTCGGGCAAGCCTTAGATGACGATGATGTATTGCTCGACCTAGTACAGAGCCTTGGTTTAGACAGAGAAATCTGCCGCGCAGTTTTAACTGATGAGTCGTGGGCGAAAACCGTTTCTGTCACAGAGCAGCAGTGGTTAGAGGCAGGAATTCAAGCTGTGCCAGCCTTGATCATTGAGCAACGCCATCTTATCTCAGGCGCGCAAACGACAGAGATCCTTCAACAGGCACTCGAAGATATCGCGCAACAGCTTCCTATGACTCAATAACGTTTTCTGATAAAAAAGGGCACCACTACTGTGTGCCCTAAATACTATTGTGTACTCTAAATAAACTTGTGTGCTCTAAATTAAATAAAGTGGGTTTGAATTAATGGACGGGGGTATCCGTTTCTGTAAAGAATTGTCCAAAATGCTTTTCCAGCACTTCTGGCGTCAGCTTGCCTTCCGCTTCTAGCTGCTTAAGCTCAGCCACAATCACTTTTTGCTCTTCCAACGAAGGCAGTTTCACTTCAGGTTCACCCGCCACCTGTTGCGACAATTGTGCTAACTCTTTTTCGAAATCACTCATTTTACTTACCTAAACATAAACATAATGGGGGAAGTGTACCGATTTCCCCCTCATGATTCTAGAGCTTAAAGCTACCCACCATTTTATCTAAACGGCCAGACAGATCACGCAGCTCTTGGCTCGCTTCTGCCAACTCTTCTGCGGTGCTGGTGGTCACTTCATTGATGGCGTTGATCTCTTCTATATTTTGATTGATTGTGTGCACCACCGTTGATTGTTCCTCAGTCGCCGTGGCAACCTGAGTGTTGCGATCGGAAATATCGTGGATCCTGTTTGAAATATTCACTAAAACGTTCACCGCTTCATCGGAAGCGTCAACCCCTTCCTGTGTAACAGCCTTACCGGAAGACATCGCCGAGACCGCATCTTTTACATCGTTTTGTAATTGATTGATCATCTTTTGAATTTCTTCCGTTGAAGAGGCCGTGCGGCTGGCCAAATTGCGTACTTCGTCTGCCACCACAGCAAAACCTCGGCCTTGCTCTCCAGCTCTCGCCGCTTCAATTGCAGCGTTTAATGCCAGCAAGTTGGTTTGTTCAGAAATACCACGGATAACACCTAAAATAGAGCCAATGTCTTGGGTGGTCGATGCTAGCTGCTCCACCACTTTACCCGTATTTTCGATATCCGCGGCTAAACGACTGATGGCATCTTTGGCTTTGCTTACCACTTCACGTCCTACTTCAGTGTTATCAGCCGCGTGATTTGCTGTTTCAGCTGCCGTCGCCGCGTTAGAAGCAATTTCACTGATAGTGGCCCCCATTTGATTGATCGCCGCCACCACTTGTATAGTTTGGTCACGCTGTTCTTGGCTATTGTCATGAGTTCGCGTCGATTTTTCCGACACCCGACCCGCCGCCGACTGCAATGCATGACTGGTAGAAGCAACTTCTTTCATCGATTGATGAATCTTCTTAATAAAACCGTTGAAGCCCGCTGATAATTGAGCGATTTCATCGCGGCCCAATACCTCAATCCGTTGCGATAAATCACCATCGCCTTTACCTAAATCGGTAAAGCGTTGTGCAATCTGTTTAATTGGGTTAGCAATACTATTCGCGAGAAAAAGGCCCATCAAAATAAACAAACCCGCCACAGCTAAGGTTGTGAACAACATTTTTTGCGCAACGGCATTTAATTCGGCGAAGACTTCCGACACAGGTACTGAACCAATCACAAACCAGTCCATCGATTTCACGTAGACACTAGCGACAAAAACATCTTGGTTTTGATAGGTTGTCGAAATCAGGTTGAAGCGGCTTTTATTCAATAGTTGGTTTGCGTTTGAGCCGTACAATTGTGTTAATGAGGCTTTAGCTTTCTCTTTTTGGCGATGGATTTGCACTTCCCCTTTCGAGTTGGTCAAAAAGACAAAACCTGTGTCCTCGATTTTAAATCCATTGAGCAGGTTCACCATGTCATCCATTGATTTCGACAAACCAGACATCGTATCGCCACTGACATTTTGATAGTTGGCAAACATTTTCACTTCGCCACTTGCCTCTTGGAACATACTGACCATGGTCTTTTGTCCCGATTGCGTAAAACCAAAAAACCAGCCATCTTGCTGTTGATTAAGCTGACGCAGAAAACCATTTTGGTTCCAGTAATACGCCGTTTTTCGGTTAGCCACAGAAGCATCATTTAACGAATATTGATCGCGTACATTATTGAGCTGCTTAATCAGCATCGCCTCTGCGTCAGCATTAATATCGGTCGTCTGAACGGCTTGCTTGATGAATTCATTATTGGCTAGTTGCTCAGCAGAAAAGAGCAATTGCGATACTTCTCGATCTATCTGGCTACTGATTTGATCAAGTAACGAGGGAAGTTCGATATCAATTAATCGGTGCTCCAGTACCTCTCGAGCTTGACGCTGCGCCATTACACCAACGATAACCGTCGAAGCGAGTACCGCGAACGTAATTCCTAATACAACCTTTTGCTTAATACTCATCGAATTAAGTTTGAACATTATTTGCGCTCTTTATTATTGGCTTGTCATGAATAACTTTTTTGTATCGGCAACAAACCCTCTCTCTTGAGAAATTTATCGATAGAATCGATTTATCTTCACGTAGAATGTGATCATGGCCAACAATGGTTGTTCCTAAGCATAGTCGAGTGTGGTGACCAAACATTCTTTCGTTTCGCCAAATGGATAATAATTCGCCAATCAGTTGATGCATCACACTTTTCATGGAACTTTTCGAATCAATAAATTACTAATTCAGCAAAACAGCAGGAGACCCATTCAATGCCATCGCACGCGTTTCAATCGCTACAACACTATTTAAATCAGCAAGTCATAGGCCAGACAGGTTTGGTTAAGCAGTTATTAGTTGCACTTCTTGCTGATGGGCACATTTTGGTCGAGGGGCCTCCTGGCCTTGCAAAAACCCGTGCTGTGAAATCACTCGCCGATTGCATTGAAGGTGATTTTCATCGAATTCAATTTACGCCAGATCTACTCCCTGCCGATTTAACCGGTACCGATATCTTCCGCCCTGAAACGGGGGAGTTCACCTTTCAAGCGGGCCCAATTTTTAACTCATTAGTGTTGGCTGACGAAATCAACCGCGCTCCAGCCAAGGTACAAGCTGCAATGCTCGAGGCGATGGCCGAAAAACAGATCACGGCAGGTCGAAAAACCTACCCGTTACCTGAACTTTTTTTAGTAATGGCTACCCAAAACCCGATCGAGCAAGAGGGTACTTATCCTCTACCCGAAGCGCAGTTGGATCGTTTTTTATTGCATTTAAATGTTGATTATCCAGACGCTGAAAATGAACTCGCCATTTTACGTTTGAACCGCGGGGAAGCGCAGGGAATTGAGAAAGTCTCTCCGCCAACATTAAGCCAAAGCGATATTTTCAGTGCTCGGCAAGCAGTGCTGAACATTCACATGGCCGAACCTATTGATCAATATATTATTCGCCTGATCATGGCAACGCGTAAACCCGCAGACTACGATGCCACGTTAGCACAATGGCTAGAGATGGGCGTCAGCCCGCGAGCAACCATCGCTCTTGATCGATGCGCTCGCGCTCATGCATGGCTCAGTGGGCGTGATTTTGTCAGCCCTGAAGATGTTCAAGCGATGGTATTTCCGGTTTTGCGCCACCGTCTATTATTGAGCTACCAAGCACAGGCTGAGGGCGTACATCCCAACCAAGTTATCACTCACTTACTGTCACTGGTTGGTAGTGCTTAGCACTAAGACTAAGGTTTACTATGCAAGAGTCACTTCCACCGTTTAGTACGGGTGTCACACTTTCATTGGCTGAACTGTTGCCTTACAAGCAGCACGCTATTCGCTGGCTGCCACCTGCTAAAAGTTTATGGGCGCAAGTATTGGGGCAGCATCAGAGCAAGCAACTCGGCCGAGGAATGGACTTTGCTGAGGTCAGGCAATACCAAGCAGGAGATGATATTCGGACCATCGACTGGCGCGTTACTGCGCGTACGGGAAAGCCTCATACCAAACTGTTCAGTGAAGAACGAGAAAAACCCGTCATTCTTTACGTTGATCTGAGCCGCTCTATGCAGTTTGGATCGCAGTTAATGCTCAAATCAGTGCAAGCGGCGCACATGGCAAGCTTGCTCAGTTGGTTAAGCATTGCCAATAAGGACCGAGTGGGCGCGGTGATTGATACTGGTTCGACACTGGTTGAGTTAAAACCGACTAGCCGCCAAAAAGGGCCATTACAGCTGTTGCAACAGTTAGTGACACTACAAAACCAACAGCTGCTGGAGCTTGATAAAACGAAATCACACAGCATGCAGCGCGGCCTAACTGCGTTGAATCGTTTGTGTCCTAAAGGCAGTGAAGTGATTTTGATCAGTGACTTCGTCCATTTCAATGCCACATTACAACCAATACTCAACCAATTGCAGCGACATAATCGTGTAAAAATTGTGCACATTTACGATCCATTAGAGCAAGGAGAGACCCAATTTCGCGGTGTAGAACGCGTAACCGATGACCAACAGACGAGCTGGCTCAACTTTTCGAAAAATAGTACGCGCTTAGGGTTAAAAAAAGCCTTTGAATCT
The DNA here is from genome assembly GCF_963888765.1 of Vibrio sp. B7. Taxonomy (NCBI): domain Bacteria; kingdom Pseudomonadati; phylum Pseudomonadota; class Gammaproteobacteria; order Vibrionales; family Vibrionaceae; genus Vibrio; species Vibrio sp. B7. Next base: position 15,871 of record NZ_CAWPKR010000036.1, on the reverse strand, counting down.
CAAAAAGAAAAACTAAAATCATTGAGTCAAACTATGGCAATTTCTTATACCTCACTCTCTAGTGAGAAACCTTTGTTGCAACAACTATCCGGATATAAAGAATGAAGGAATCATCAATAGCTACACTTTTAGATTTAAGCGCGATGCAACTGCCTGAGCTACCCTCTTGGTTTCCCTTGGCTTGGGGATGGTGGGCAAGCGCGGCGGGCATACTGCTCTGTCTGCTGATTCTGGTGTTAGCCATTCGTTGGCGTCGTAAACGCTTAGCCCCGAAAAAAACGGCGCTGCGTTTACTCAACCCCCAATTTGGGCATTTAACTCCTTCTTCAGCGATTGAGCTACTTCGTCAAGCCGCGCTTTGTTACTACCCTCGAATGGAAATCGCACATCTTACCGGCAAAGAGTGGTACACCTTTTTAGATTCACAAATTTCTTACCCTCTTTTTGTTCCCAATGAAACATTGTGGCAGCAAGCGTTATACCAAAAGCAGAAAACAGAAAACAGTCAAGAGCTGATTAATCACTGCTATCAATGGGTTAATGATGCTTTGCCGCCTAAAAAACGGAGATAGCTAGGCTTTGGCAAATATAGAGTTATTGTGGTGGTGGATGCTATGTCTGCTGCCACTCCCGCTGGTCGTTTATCGATTCTTACCACCAGCAAAAGAAAGGGCAGCGATTCACCTGCCCTACCTTCCTAAAGATAATCAGCGTCAAGCACCAAACCAGATCATCGCTAAAATCATTGCGAGCGTTATTTGGTGCTTAGTATTGATCGCCGCAGCCCGTCCAGTGTGGTTTGGCGACCCGGTTATTGCTCAGCCCAAACACCGAGATCTGATGCTGGTGGTTGACCTCTCTGACTCCATGAGCCAAGAAGATATGCTGCTTGGCGATCAGTACATTGATCGTTTGAGCGCCGTTAAAAATGTGCTCTCTGATTTTATTGACAAGCGCGAAGGTGATCGCCTTGGGTTAGTCTTATTTGCCGATCACGCCTATCTACAAACGCCTCTGACTCTGGATAGAAACACCATTCGCCAGCAGCTTAATCAAGCCGTCCTTAAGCTGATCGGCACCCAAACCGCCATTGGTGAAGGGATTGGGCTTGCGACCAAAACGTTTATCGATAGTGATGCCCCACAGCGGGTGATGATTTTACTCAGCGATGGCAGCAATACCGCTGGCGTGCTCGACCCAATCGAAGCTGCGAAAATTGCCCAAAAATACAATGCCACCATTTACACAGTCGGTGTTGGCGCTGGCGAAATGATGGTCAAAGAGTTTTTTATGACTCGAAAAATCAATACCGCGGAAGATTTAGATGAGAAGACGTTAACACAAATAGCGACCATGACTGGTGGCCAATATTTTCGCGCACGAAATAGCCAAGATCTGGCCAAAATATACGACACCATTAATCAATTAGAACCCATAAGCCAAGCAAGCCAAACTTGGCGTCCACAAAGCGAATGGTTTGGTTATCCGTTGGCGATAGCGCTCGCGCTTTCTGTACTCTTAGCGCTACTAAGGAGAAATCATGTCTGAGTTTGTTTTTCTTACACCTTGGTGGTTAACCGCACTATCCCCCTTAGCACTACTGCTGGGCTGGTTCACTCTGCGTGCCAAACGACACTCTTTGATAGCACCTCATCTGGCTAAGGCGATGGGTTTGAGCGATAAAAAGCATAACGCGACCATTGTGATCATCAGCATCAGTTGGCTGCTCGCAGTACTGGCGCTAGCTGGTCCGAGTTTTGAATCTCAAACACGCCCCAGTTACAGCAATAGTAACGCGCGCGTATTAGTGATGGACATGTCACTATCGATGTACGCTACTGATATAAAACCCAACCGCTTAACGCAAGCGCGTTATAAAGCGCTCGACTTACTCACACAATGGCAAGAAGGTAGTACAGGGCTTGTCGCCTATGCTGGTGATGCCTATACCGTTAGCCCATTAACCACCGACACCGCAACCCTAAGCAACTTAGTGCCCAATCTATCGCCCGATATTATGCCCTACCCCGGCGCAGATGCGGCTCGCGCGGTTCAATTAGCCATCGACATGATGAAAAATGCCGGCCTTGCACAAGGTGACATTGTGTTATTGACCGATGACATCGACTCACAAGAGCAAGCTCAGATTGAAACACAGCTTACCAATACGCGTTGGAAATTAGTGATCTTAGGCATTGGTACACAAGCGGGCGCGCCTATTACGCTCAGCGATGGCAGCTTACTGAAAAATGCACAAGGGCAGACCGTGGTGGCCAAGACCAACTTTGCCAATATGCAGTCGCTCGCGCAGAATATAAATGGATTATTTACGCCAATCAGCTTAGACAATAGCGATGTTGCAATGATCGCTAAGCTAGACCAAAACGAACAACCACACAGTACAACCAAGAGTCAACAAATGGTGAAAGAGCGCGTTAACAATGGCTATTGGTTAGTGCTGATCCTCATTATCCCGTGTTTGCTTTTGTTTCGCCGTAGCGTCATTTTTTCTTTGTTACTGCTCTTCATCCCTACACTGCACAGCAATAGTGTACAGGCTTCACCTTGGCTAAATAGCAATCAACAAGCCAAAAAAGCGTTTGATGCAAAGGAGTATCAAGCGGCCAGTGAACAATTTACAGACTTAGAGTGGAAAGGCATCGCTCAATATCAGGCTGGAGAATATCAGGCAGCGGTGGAGACCCTCTCTCAACTGCCACAAGACAGTGTGCGAGTGCAATACAACTTGGCCAACGCCTACGCGCAAAATGGAGAATTGGAAAAGGCCCAAACCTTGTATGAAGAGGTGTTAAAACGCGACCCAAACCATAAAGATGCTCAGCATAATTTGGAAATCGTAAAAAAAGCACAGCAACAGCAACAGCAACAGCAACAGCAACAGCAACAGCAACAGTCTGGTGAGCCTTCTGATCCAAATCAAGATCAAAATCGGTCGGAAAATAAAAATAATGAACAGAATAAAAATAATGAACAGAATAAAAACGATGCACAACAACAAGATGGCGAACAAACCGGAGATAAACCTGACGACCAAAGCGATGGCTCACCGCAAGATGACGGCTCTCAGTCTTCGCCTCAATCGGCACAAAGTAAAGATGAGCAAAGTGAGCGATCCAAGGCCAACACGGCGGATGAATCGCCTGCCTCTCAACAGCCGACTGAAGCGACTCAAACAAATGAATCAATGAACAACGAAGATGAGGTCAGTAACAAAGAAGCCTCTGAACAGCAAACACAAAAGCAATCGCAACAGCAAGGCGATAGCCAAACCGTTGACCCGCAACTTCGTAAGCTAGAACAAGTCGAAAGTGCACGAGATCCTAGTGGCTTACTCAAAGCACAATTGTTGCTACAAGCAAGACAACGGCAAGAAGACCAAGCACAACCTCCACAAAATAACAGCAAGAAGTGGTAAGTATGAAATCGATCAAGCGTTCATTTTGGGCTGCGATTATCAGCCTAGTTTCTGTTGCTCTACTGAGCTCGGCCGCTAACGCGGCTGCACTTTACGCCAGCGTCAGTAAAAATAAGGTCGCGAAAAATGAAGTATTCCAATTACGAATTGTTGCCGATGAAAAAGTATCGACCGATGCGATCGACTTTAAGGTGTTAGAAGGCGATTTTTTTCTCGGCCGCCCAAGTTTTGGTACTTCGGTGAACATCATCAATGGCGATCGCAGCACGCGCAGTGAATGGAATGTATCGTTGGCAGCCAACAAACTCGGCATACTGACCATTCCTAGTTTTAGCGTCAATGGGGCAACTACTCAACCGATCGCGATTCAAGTTATCGCTGATGGTGAAGCGCCCAAGCAATCTGACCTTGTTGAAATACAAGCCGATCTAGAACGTAGCAAACTCTACCCGAGTGAAAGCACTTTTCTCAATGCTCGCCTAATCATCAAAGCTGACCCAAGAAGGCTGCAAAATCCACAAATTACACCACCCGCTGTACAAGGATTAGAACTGACGACCGAGGGAGAAGCTAACCAATACCAAAGCTTATTGGATGGGGTTGAAGTCACCGTTGTAGACCAAAAATTTAGAGTCACGGCCCAAGAGGCAGGAACTTTCACGTTATCCGGCCCTGCGTTTAAAGCTGGCCTCATCTATGGTAACAACCAAACGGGCAGCACCCGCTTGCTGCAAGTCGATATTCCGGCCAAAACCTTTTCGCTCACCGTACTGCCGAAACCAGATAGCTATCAAGGCACTTGGCTACCTACACCAAAACTAACACTCAACCAAACGTGGCGAGATGCCACAGGGCAGATCATCACCGCCGAGAGCTTTAAAACCAAAGTAGGTGAATCGTTGACTCGTGAATGGATTCTGACAGTGAAAGACCTTACGCAGACGCAGTTGCCTAACCTCTCAGTGCAATATCCAGACTCAATTCGGCTCTATGCTGAAAAGCCTCAGTTTAAAAGCTTAGATAATGGCGATGTGCAAATGACGCTAAAACAAGTACTCATCCCAAAAACCGTCGGTAAGGTTGAGCTAGCGGATCTCTCCGTCAGTTGGTGGGACACCAAAAACGAATCTCAGCAAAGCGCGCAAGCCAAAGGATTAAAGCTAGAGGTTTCGCCAGGTGAATTACTCAACCCATCCACCTCTGTGCTGACACCACCAACAGTACAAACCGTCACCATTAAAGATGCAGGATACTGGCCCTACTTTACCGCATTTTTTGCACTGTTATGGATGGCTACTATGGTCGTTGCTTGGTCATTTCGTAACGCGCCACAGACAGCAGCACTGGGAACCAACGCTCATCATCAACCGCTTGAAGGCCACCCATATCAACAGTTAAAAGAAGCGGTACAAAGCCAAGATGGTGCCAAAATCAGCTATTACTTCACCCTCTGGCGCGATTCAGTCATATTAAGTGATGAAGAGAAAACCGCACTAGATGCACAAGTCAACCAGCAACTTAAAACTTTGTACGCACCTCAGAAAAGTGATTGGGATGGCTCAGCGTTAATCTCTATGATTGATGCCATTCAAAAAAAGCAAACTAAGCGCCAGAATAAAAAGTTAGAATCTCTGGCAAAACTCTAACCGAAAATAGCTGTCGAAATCACAATATCAAATCTAAGGTGTGTTGTTATATCCAAACGACTAGCCGCTGTGACTTCAAGTCATTTTGGGACTGTTGCCAACAAAAGGAAAACAAGGCATGCAAATAAAAAGTAGCGCTTCATTGATCATCGGTTTGAGTTTAATACTCGGGCTCGCAACCCTCGGTTACTTTGTGCAGCAAACGGCTGTGAAATATAAAGAGTATGAGCGCGTGGTGACCGTTAAAGGATTATCAGAGCGAGAATATCCCGCCGACACCGTTGTTTGGCCGATCCAATTTAGTGTGGCCGATAATGATTTACCCACCATGTTCAACACGATTGAAAAACAGAGCCAACTGGTTACCGCATTTTTAGCTCAACAAGGCATTGATGAAAAAAGTGTCTCGCTATCATCGCCAGCGGTGATCGACAAAAAAGCACAGCAGTATGGTGGAGAAAATTTAGTCGAGTTTCGTTATTTAGCGAACCAAACCATTACGGTGTACAGCAATCAAGTTGACCTAGTGCGCGAGGCCATTAATAAGCTCGGCAATTTAGGAAAACAAGGCATCGTTTTTAATCAAGATCCTTACAACAACCGCGTTGATTATTCATTCTCTGGACTGAATGAAATCAAACCCGACATGATTGAAGAAGCGACCAAACAGGCAAGAGAAGTCGCAGAGAAATTTGCCAAAGATTCGCAAAGCTCACTTGGCAAGATTAAACGTGCTTCACAGGGACAATTTAGTATTGTGGATCGTGATAACAATACTCCTTACATCAAAAAAGTACGCGTCGTTTCAACGGTTGAATATTACCTCTCAGACTGAGTAATCTGCTGTTCTCATTATCCTTGTCATGACTCGCCGCGCCAACACTATGAATTTGGCGCGGCGACTTTATCACTTCGAGTATGGTGTTTTTGCTCAGAGTAACCAACGACTTGGTTTCTGCCATTATCTTTTGCTTGGTAAAGTGCCTTATCCGCTTTGCTGTACATCTCCTCAAACTTAAGTTCACTGGGAAGGTACTGAGCAATAGTGTAACCAATCGAGACACTTAAGCAGTCACCATCAGGGTTCTCACTATGTTCAATCTGCTCTCGTTCAATACTAAAGCATATGCTTTCAGCCAACGCTTTCACTTCTGCTGCATCACGGTTGGCCACCAACAATATAAATTCTTCACCACCAATTCGGCAAAAGAGTTCATTCTCTGCCTGAGCATGTTGGTTAAGAATATGGCCAATACGAATCAAAGCAATATCCCCTTCCAAGTGACCGTAGTAATTATTAAATAAACCAAAGTGATCAATATCAAGCAAAATTAAACCATAACTTACGGTCTCCGTTTGTACTCTCGAACCGATGCGTTCCAATAAATGAGCTAACATCCGACGATTTCCAAGGCGAGTTAATGGATCCATTTTGGCCATTAAGTCCAGTTTGTCGTTCACTTTTTGTAACTCATAGGTACGGTTACGCACCTCAATTTCTAAATTCTCATTCAGTTCACTGATCGCCTGCTGAGCACTGGTGCGCATCAATACTTCGGTTAAATTAGAGGCGAACATGCGGATCACTTCTCGCAGTTGTGAGGTCAGTGGTGAGCGGCGGATCAAATTGTCCGCAGCAATAAAAGCAATAGGTTCGCCATTGTTGGTAAGCATGGTCATGGCTGTCCAGCCAAAACCAACAATGTTGCTGTCATGATAAATAGGGACTGACTCTTCAAACACCACCTCATTGGGGTTGGCTTTGGCCATATCAACAATCATATTATTGGTGGTCCCAGAACGAAAATACGATTCATCCACAATGTTGCCTTGGATATCGGTTCCCCACGTTCCTTGAATGTACGAGCAGTGTTTATCGGTCAAAAAAACTGCCATCCGATCAATGCCCATGCGGTTAATCGCAAAACTGACCGCCGATTTGCACACGTCACTCACCGTCATACAACGTGACAGTTCAACCATGCTCGCATGCAACATGCGAACATTTTGCTCCTGACGCTTGCGAATATAAATTTGCGCAAGCAATGAACCAAAAGATTCCAACATCTGCTTTTGGTATTCAGTAATGGGCTGTCGATTAATGTAGTTATCAATCGCGATCCAACCAATGGTTTCATTACCATCACGTAGGATTAACATCCCATTCCACCCTTGTCCTACCACATTGCCCGCCGTGTATAGAGGGGCATCGTCGATCAGCACCAAACTTTTAGTATCATCAGAAAGACCGCTTAAATAACTTTCTTCTAGCTGGTGCAAATCGTATTGGGTATGGTGTTCGCTCACCGTTTTTCCGCTTTCATCCGTACCATAAGTTCCGCTAAAACAACGTTTTTTCATATCAAGAACTAAAAAAGCGGCTCGATCAAATCCTAAGCGTGTTTTCGTTACATCAACGGCCGCTCTGTGCAGCGCATCTAAATTGTCTGGGTTAGCCAGTTCAATCGCTAATTGATGAACCAGCTTCATATTATCAATGAACATTTCGCGCTGTTTAATTTCATCCAAATACTTTGCTTCGCGGATATCTCTATTTTTAAACTCCTTTGCCGCTTCTGATTCCGCGCGAAGACATTGCCAACGAGCCGCAATCAGTTGTATACAATCGAGCTCTCCGGATTCTGTTTTCGCATGAATGTTGACGTTATCAATTGCCTCAAGCAGCAAATAGGTTCTTAAATCAGGGTGGTTATCTAACATAAAAAGATAAGACTCACCGCCCATCACACTACGGTAGTCCCAATTGCAGGTGTTGATCGCTAGTGGAATTAGACCATCAGAGGTGTCAAATTGTGCGGCCCAATTCCAAAAGGTATTTGGATAATTTTGCAGAGCAGTCGGTAAGTTGTACTCAAATAATGACTCATGGCGCTTGTTTAATGTTGGTGCATGAAAGATCCGCATTGATTTTGGAGAAATGAAACTTTGAAGAAAATCAAACGTTGCTTCCGCGAGCATACGGTGGCTGCGAGCAGAAGAAATCTGTTTGAGTAAAGTACGAGAAAACATATGAGCGGCCTGACATTGTAATAATTTTCATTGCAAAATTAGACAAAAGATCATGTGCAATCAAACTCTTAAGAAAGTCACTGTTAAGTCGGCCGCAAATTTGCACTCTATGTTTTTACATCCTAGAGTTAACCTACATTTTTGAGATTCTGTTTCCATTTATTACATGGTTAACCCTATTATTTTTAGCATTGTCTTATTTACAAGACACCATTGACAACTAGCCACGTTCATTCTTCCGCTGCATAATGTCTCTCTTTTTGCCACCTTATCAGTACTGACACTCGCTTATGACCCGATACTTTAGGCTACTTTTGTTTCTATGTTTTTCACTCAACAGCGCAGCGGCTGAGATTGATCTGGTCAAAGTGGATAAATCTAAACGTCGCATGTACTTAATCTCGGGACAGCAGATCATTCAAGAGTATCGAATTGCCTTGGGTAAAGAACCCAAAGGACATAAACAGCAAGAAGGCGATCAACGCACCCCAGAAGGTCGATACTATCTTGAAGCTATCAGTAATGATTCTGGCTATTATCGTTCGATTCATATCAGTTACCCGAATCATCAAGATAAAGTGCATGCACAGCGCTTAAGCATCAATCCCGGTGGTGATATAAAAATCCATGGTCTAAAAAATGGCGACAAGCAACGACCAGAATATGTGCAAAGTTTTGATTGGACTAATGGGTGTATTGCACTGACTAACTCAGAAATGGATGAATTTTTGAGCCTAGTCAAAGAAGGCACGCCGATTGAGATTGAGTGGTAAAAGTGACTTACGCTAAGGTGTGAGGGAGTGCATTAAAATAAATCACACAAACTTTGATTAGCGCAGATTTTTGGTTTTTAATATCGAAAAAGTATTTTTAATCAATGGTTGGAATTAACATGTCGTCAGATTTTTATGGTTCAAGTGCCAATTATGCTCGTAAAGAGAGCGGTTACCGAGAAAAAGCACTTAAACTTTACCCTTGGGTGTGTGGCAATTGCGCGCGTGAATTTGTTTATTCAAATTTACGGGAATTAACTGTGCACCACAAAGATCACGATCACACAAATAACCCTGAAGATGGCAGTAACTGGGAACTTTTATGCCTCTATTGTCACGATCATGAGCACTCTAAATATTCAGACCACGACCGATTTGGCGCTGAGCCTGTTGCGAGATTAGACGATCATCAAAGCGCGACCTATAACCCCTTTGCCGATCTCGCCAAACTGATGAAAAAATAACGCGGTTAGCCACTAGATCACATACGCTTTAGTGGCTTAACCACGCTATCCAATCCTTCAATTTTCAACGCTAAGCAAAGTTGCAGCAAACGCCCGAGCTCCCCTTCAGGGAAGCCCTTCTTATCAAACCACAGCAAATACTCTTCTGGTAAGTCGATAAGCGCTCGCCCTGCATACTTACCAAACGGCATTGGCATACGCGCAAGTTTAATCAGGTTCTCTTTTTCTAACATTTTGCGTCTCACAAACTGGCTAAACTTGTTTAAGTCCAACCAGTTTATGTTTCTCAGCCACTTTTGGGTACTGATTTATCGCATAACGCTGTAGGTGGATAAAAATATAATCAATATGAATCAGATGCAGTGTAGTAGTTTTCTTTAAACGCTAAGCTTCCCCACATAGCATTGGCATGAGCACGTTTAACCACTTCTGGATCCAACTCTTTTTCTGTCAGGGTATCTGATTTAAAATCATATTGATAAGTAGAAATACCTTGCTCAGGCCGAATAACAACCAGTTGGTTGTCTGCTGTCATATAGCCATAGTTTTTATCTCGTTGCATCATTACTCGCTGCTTCTCAGCAGGAACATCATGAGTTAAATCGAACCCAATCATTGGGTTTTGGCTACTGATACCGGCCAAAGAAAGCAGTGTGGGTGCAAGGTCAATTTGACTAACTAGACGATCGTCAATGCGGTGTTCAATGCCGCCACCAAAAATCACCGCTGGAATTCGAAAGTAATCGACTGGTACAGGCTGATTACCCTGTGTTCTAGCATCATGATCTGCCACAGCAACAAACACCGTGTTATCCCAATATGGTGACTTTTTCGCTTTTTCAATGAACTGTCCAAGCGCATAGTCTGCATATTTCACCGCATTTTCCACCGTTTGCTTTGGCTCATTATACGGTTCAATCACGTTATCAGGGTATTCAAATGGGCTGTGGTTCGATGAGCTAAAAACTAAGCTAAAGAACGGTTTACCTTCACGACTCATCTTCGTAAATTGCTGATCTGCCTTATTGTAGAGATCTCCATCTGACGCGCCCCATGAACCAACATATTTAGGCGAATCAAAAGTTGGGAAATCTTGCATATCGACAAAACCGTTACCTAAGAAGAAACTCTTCATATTGTCAAAGTGGCTTTCACCACCGTAAATAAATTGTGTGTGGTAATTTCGAGACTTTAATAAATCAGCAATTGAAAAGAAATTCGTTTGGCTTTTACCTAACTTGACCACCGAACGTGCAGGAGTCGGAGAAAACCCAGTGGTCACCGCTTCAATACCACGAACAGAACGCGTTCCCGTTGCGTACAAACGGGTGAATGCCCACCCCTCATCAATCAATTTATCGATATTGGGTGACGCATCGATACCACCAAGACGGCTAACATAACGTGCACCGTGACTTTCAAGCAAAAGGATTACGATATTTTTAGGCTGGCCTTGATAGGTCGCTTGGTGCATTGCCATGCTAGGTTGTTGTGCAGAGACAAAGTCTTTATTGTCGACATTCATGGATGCACGAATTTCTTGGACGATCTCCTCCTTATCCATTTTCGGGTAAAACTCGAAAGCACTCGCTTCAGATTTCATCTGTTTGGCAGCAAAAATCGCTGAAAATGAGGAGTTTAACGTTAAATCATTCACCAAAGGGTCACTAGAAAAAGCCACCATCGCCGGATTTAATGGACGGTGTCCCAGTGAAGAACGCGCCCCCAAAATACCAATAGCCACAACAAAAATAGCAATCAGCGGACGCCAATACCATTTAGGAAAGCTTAAGTTCGAAACAAGCTGCTTGCTCCATTTCCAACCGACAAAAAGTGTGAACGTGGAAACTACGGCACCAAGGAAAAGTTCAAATTTATAGCCACTCCAAAGCATACTGAAAACTTCTTTGGGATAAATGAGATATTCGATAAAAATTCGATTAGGTCGCAGATCGTACTCAATAATAAATGGCGGTGTTGCTGCTTCCATGTAAACAATCAACCACAAACCGCCGGTAATCCACACACGTAAAAACCAATGCCAAACCCGACCGACAGCATGATCGCCAGACAGTAGGCTAGATAACAACGCTGGTAAAATGAGCAAATAGCAAAGAGAAACAATATCAACTCGCAGACCACTTAAGAAAATGGTGAGCCATCCACCAGCATCACTCACCCGTTCAAAATGCCAGATAGCCAGTCCTAAACGAGAAACAAAAAAGATAACTAGCCCCACCACGAATACGGCAGCAATCGGATAGAGAGGCCCTAAGTAGGGTTTGATTTTATTGAGCATAAATTTCAACAACTATTAAGATTAAATGAATGATTAGATAATACGTTAAGGCATTGATAAAAGAAATAAGTTCCATTTCATTTTGTAAAACGAAAAACTATCGCCTATTTTATCTTCATGCGTTAAATGTCTTAAGTTTTTCTTAAGATTAATATGGCAAATTCCTTTATCGAACACTGACAGAATTAAGAATGGCGGGATTTATTTAGATTAATTAAACGACAGAAATCCATTTCAATCTTGATAATATAAACAAAATAGAGGAACGCTAAAATGCCTAAAACTTACAAATGGGATCTATTTGTTCGCTTGACACATTGGATTGTGGCGGGATCTTTCTTAACCAACTACCTCATAACAGAAGAAGGTAGTAAAACACACCAATGGATTGGCTATCTACTGATGATCACAATATGCCTTCGTCTCATTTGGGGTCTTATTGTCCATTCCCCTGCTCGTTTGTCTACCTTTAAGCCTTCAATACACAATGCGTTTATTCACATAAAGCAAGTTATAGAAACAAAAGAAGATCACCATGAAGGGCACAACCCAGCTGGAGCTGTTATGGTCTGGATCTTGTGGTCTGGCCTCCTCCTAACAGGATTTAGCGGCTGGGCAACACAACTGGACATGTTATGGGCAAATGACTGGCTCAGCGAATTGCATGGAGCGCTCACAAATCTAACGATGCTGGCAACGATAAGCCATATAGCCGCCATTGTGATAATGAGCCACTGGACTGACCACAATTATTTAAAAAATATGCTGTTACATAAAAAATAGAAATATGTTCATTGAACCTGAGTGCTTAGGTTCATCAGGTTTAATCGACTAAGTAACAGGGGTGTCTTTACAAAAAGATCCGTATTTAATGCTCTATTTAACTTTTAATTAGTATTCATGACTGAAGAGGCCGTCTAAATTTTAATCATTACTATGGCGATTTTTGTTAATAGGGATAACATCAACTTTGTATTATTTCAAAAAAGTGACATGGCAATGAATTTTCATATAGAAAAATAATAGATAGATACAGTATGCTACATCCGATAGCACTTTTTAATAAGATGAGAGCCAACTCAAGCTATCGACATTTTTATTATATCATTATTAACTATTAGGTTACTCACTTTATGAAACCAGGCCGTACAGGAATAAGTCGTTTATTTTACGCTACAGGTTATTCAATGAAAGGCCTTCAGGCTGCATGGAAAAATGAAGCCGCCTTTAGGCAAGAAATCGTCGCTTCTATCATTCTAATTGCGATCACTTTTTTCTTGCCGGTCAATGAATTAGAACAGTTAATGATGATCGGTAGCTTAGTGCTGATTGTCATCGTTGAGCTTATGAATTCAGCCGTGGAAGCTGTAGTTGATCGCGTAGGTAGTGAGTGGCATGAGCTCAGTGGCCGTGCGAAGGATATAGGATCAGCTGCAGTTTTGATTGCACTACTTTTTGCTGCATTTACATGGATTTTTATTTTGGTACGCTAAATGAAATGAGCGTTTGAAAATTATTCGTTTTCTTACATCGGTATTAGTTTTCTCCTAGCGCTATATTTTGCCACCGCCGTTAACTTGCTTGTTTATTCTGTAGTCGCAGAGTAAATGCTGTTCAAAAAAAGCGCCCAACCGGAGTAATGCCAGTCAGCTAAGCTGACTGGCATTACTCCGGTAAGTCTACCGAAAATTTGCACTCTATGTTTTACATCCTAAATGTTAACATACACTTATGATGTTCTGTTTCCACTTATTACATGGTTAGCCATATTAGTTCTTCCGCTGCATAAAAGCATACCGATTGAGATCGAGTGATAAAAGTGGCACTTATATATGCTCAGATAAGATTTACAGCCACTGAATTACTTACAACTGCCTTGATAATTCCAATACCAATAATTATCAAATGGCTCGGCTCCCCAATTATCTTGAATTGCAGTAAATCGATGTCCGTAGTATTGAACTTGCATACCCGTAGGGTAGTAATAAGAAGGCGACCATTCGCTCAGAGTAGTACATAAATCTTGAGGTTCGGGTGGAGCGGGTAATAAACCTTCTGCAATCACAACAAGGTGAGTATCTACAGAACGGTCAGCGCCAGTAACTAATACATAAATATCCGTTCCTTTTATACCACTAAAACCACAATATTCGTCATTAGTCTGATTACGAGAAACGCAATCAAAGTCATTCACTGATGCAGGTCTATTAATTGCTACATAAAGATCAACGTTGCCATGACCATGGTATGTATAAACTGAGGCTTCATCTGTTGAAAGATTTTTCAGAACATAATGTTGTTCATTACCATAATTAGCATCGATGATTACTGGTTTATTACTCGATAATGTAACAATGTTAGGTTCTGGTTGTGGAGTAGGCTCTGGTCGGCTTGAACCACAGTTTTGTACTTGGATCCCAACTTGAGCAAAGGCACTGCTTACGGCAGAGCTTTCATAACCGAGTTTATGTGCTGCTTTGCAAACGCCATCTGCACCTTGCTGAAAGTTTGAATTTGGTCGCCAATACAGTTGATTCGCCGTTGCATAAGCAATGAAGGCTTGCTTAATATTCCAGCCATGGCTGGTTGCAAGATGGTAAAACGCTTTGTTGAAAATCCCTGAGCTATGGTGGACGTCTATACCTTGATAATACTGGTTAATATGGTCAATCGAACTGCCGTCTCGACTTGGGCGAATGAAATAACGCATCGCGTCTGAATATTTCATCACGTGCTCACCCATCTTCCAGTTAAAGCTACCATGAACATATTCACTTAATGCTGCGGCTGCTACATCAGAAAAGGATTCATTCATCCCGCCAGACATTCCACGATACTCTAGACCTGAATTTTGCTCAGTAAAACCATGACTCACTTCATGTGCAATCACATCCCACGTCGCAAGTGGATACATTGATTGATTACCATCACCAAAGGTCATCTGACGGCCATCCCAGAATGCATTACCGTAGTTATAACCGTAATGAACACGCATAGTGAGTTTCTGCTGAATAGGTCGAGTATTGAGCCACTCCATATACATGTCAAAAACACGTTGGCCAAAATAGTGAGCGTCATTCATTGGTGCATAAGCTCCGTTAACAGCCCGATGGTTGTTGACGTGACAATCAAATTGATGGACCCATCCACCATACTCTTGATTATTCATATTGAGCGTAACAACATTAGCGCTATCCATGCGGCAGTCTTTGCTAACCTGGAAACCACCATATTTTGTATTAGCACCAAAGTAGTAGCGACCACTTTTTTGATTACCGCCTGGGCCCTCGGCTTCAATAAAAGTCAGCCCCTCCCACTCATCAAGTATTTGTCCTGATTTAGCATCGACTAAGGAGATTGGGCGAGATGGGGTCATTCCATTCTTAGAGAGAAAATCGACTTTATAGACCAAATAAGCGGTTTGCTGATCATCTATCCAAATCATCAATTCAGTCTGTGCATCCTGCACACTTGTAGCAGCAATACCTTGTAGCTTTCCTTTGGCGGCATCGATTGCTTGGTCAACATTAATCATCGGTAAAGTTGAACCAATATCTGATTCAATCCCCGTTAAGACATGGCCATCAATTGCCTTTGCAAAACCACGATTAGAAACATCTGTGACCACAAAATGACCGTAGACCGGAAGCCCATAATGGAGCTGCTGTTTACGAACGAGTGTTTCCTGTCCTACTCTAACGACATTCGCATCACGATAGCTAAGTGACCGAGAAGAAGCAGAGAATCCTTTTGTATTATTTTCGTTGATCACCTTTGAGAGATCGATTTGTGAATAGTCAATTAAATTGGCGGCCTGTACCGAAAATACGGCCGACAATAATATTAATATAATAATAGGCATAGCTTACCTTTGTCTTTTTATTGTGTATTTAAATGCATAATGCCCACCTATGTTACGGATAACTCAACTCAACAATTAAGTGCAAATAGTTTGATATATGATATTGATTCAGAATAATTTTTTATCCCCTAAAATAATGTGATCTTATTTCCAAACCAACTAGAATTAAGGCAACTCGATACGCTCAAAAATACAAACAAAAACGAAACCACCACTCCCCTTATTACGAACAAATGCGTATTTCGGAGCATTCCGAACAGCCATTTCGGTATGACCCGAACACCTATTTCGGTTTAATCCGAACGTACATTCCGCGATTATCCGAACACTTTTAAGCGAACTCCGAAATCAGCGTTCGGAA